>JAOPVM010000376.1 GCA_025966215.1 Klenkia sp. | reverse complement strand
CGGCGCAGGGGTGGATGCGGGGGTGGCGGCGGGGGCCGGCTCCAGCTCGGCCTGGGCGGGCTGTGCCGCCGCGGCGACGGCCCGGGTCACGGTGGACTCGTGCGCCTCGACGAGTTCGACGGCGATGTCGCGCACCTTGCGGTTGGCGTGCTGGCTCTGCCGCTTCAACGCGTCGAGGGCGGTGTCGGTGCGGCAGCGGGTCTGCGCCATCAGCAGTCCGGCGGCCTGTCCGATGACGGTGCGGCTCTCCAGGGCCCGGCTGAGCTGGGCGACCTGACCGTCCCGCTCGGCGAGCCGGGCAGCCGCCGTCAGCAGCCCGGCCACCCGGCCGGCGGTGTGCGCGGCGTGCACCGGGTCGACCGGGGTGCGCGGCTCGGCGGAGAGGAAGGTGACCGCACCCCGGGTGCCGGCATCGACGACCAGCGGGTACGACGAGCTCGACCGCACGCCGGCCCGGGCCGCTTCCGCGCCCCAGGGGCCGTTCGTGCCGAGGTCGGCGACCAGCACCACGTCGCCGTCCCGGGCGGACTGCAGGCCGGGGCCGCCGCCGAGGTCGAACCCGCCGTCCCCGAGCGGGACTGCCCGACCGACCGGGTCGGCCGAGGACAGCGCGACATCGCCCTGCGGGCTGAGCAGCGTCAACACACACGTGTCGATGCCGGGAGCGGCCGCCGCGGCGGACACCAGCAGGTCGTGCAGAGCGGGGAGGATCGTGCCGTCGTCGAACACCGTCGGGGCAGCGAGGCCGTCGTGGACGGGTGCCGGGCGGGTCATGCCGTGCCTCCAGCGTGCGGGGGCACCCCCGTCCCTGGAGGCGCCGTTTCCAGCGACCCACCGTAGAGGAGCACCGCCGTCCCCGCGCGGCGGGAGACGCACCGGGGGGCGGGGGCTGTCCGCCCCCGCCCCCCGGTCGTGCCGTGCTGTCAGCCCTGCGAGCCCTGCACGGCCTGGCGGGACTGCTGGGCCTGGCCCTGCACGTCCGAGGCGGCCGACCGGCCCTCCTCCTGGACGGTGCTGACGGCGTCCTGTGCGGTCCCCTTGAGCGACTCGACGGCCTCCTGCGCGGCCGGCTTCAGGTTCTCGCCGACCTCCTGGGCGGCCTGCTTGGCCCGCTCCACCAGCGGCTGGCCGGCGGACTCGGCCTGGGAGGCGAGCTGCTTCTCCTTCTCCGTGGTGGGGAGCAGGGAGGAGACGAGCCAGCCGACGCCGAAGGCGATGAGCCCGGCGGCGAGCGGGTTGCCCTGGGTCTTGCTCAGCGCGGCGTCCGGGGCCCCGGTCACCGCGTCGGAGGCACCGTGCGCGGCCTGCGCCACGCGGCCGGGACCGCCGTCACCCTGGCCCATCACACGGGTGCGGAGGCCGTCCACGGCGTCCTTGGTCTTGGTCACCCGACGGTCGACGACCCGCGCGGGGTTGACCTTCTCGTTGAGGGCGTCCACGTCGTAGGAGAGGCCCGCGCGGGTCTCCTCGATCTGCTGACGGATGACGTCGGGGTCGTTGCTGCTGGTCATGGGTTCGCTTCTCTCAGGAGGGGCGCACGGCGTCGGGGACCCGCGACAGCGTCTCCACCGTCCGCTCGGGCTTCGGGTTGACGGTCTTCAGCTGCTTGCGGCCGCTCAGGAACAGGACGGCGGCCACCGCGCCCCAGACCAGGGCGACGATCAGCGCGGCCCAGCCGGCCGGGATCGCACTCGCCAGCGCCGCCCACAGCGCGAGGCTGAGGAAGAGCACGGTGAGGTGTCCGGCGTAACCGGCGCCGGCGAGCATGCCGACGCCCTTGCCGGCCTTGGTCGCCTCGGCCTTGACCTCGGCCTTGGCCAGCTCGAGCTCCTGACGCATCAGCGTGGAGAGGTCCTTGCTGACCTCACCGAGCAGCTGACCGACCGAGGTGCCCTCGACGTCGGGGTGCCCGGCGGCGGTCGTCGGCTGGCCCGCGGGGCCCGCGGGCGGCTGGTAGGGGGTGCTCACGCCTGGCCACCAGCCAGCGGGCGGTCGTCCCAGCGGGGGTCGACCGGCGGGACGGGGGCGGGCAGGCCGCCGGTGCCGGTGGTGACCGCGTGCGGGGTCCCCGCGGCGTCGGGGCCCGAGCCGGACCCGTCGGCGTGCGAGGCCTTGATCCCGCTGGTCAGCCGGCCGGCGAGGACACCGGCGAGGGCGGCACCGACCAGGAAGGCGCCGGGGCGACGACGGGCGAAGGTGCGGACGTCCTCCAGCAGCTCGCCGGGCTCGCGGTCGCGCAGCCGGCCGGCCACGTCCTCCACGATGCCGGTGGCCTGGCCCACCAGGTCGTGCGCGGGGCCGGAGCTGCCGCCGGCCGTCATGTCGCGCAGCTCCGCGGCCAGGGCGGTGAGGCTCTCGGCGGCCTTCGCCTGGCCGGCGCGGGCCTGGTCGACGGCCTGGGAGCGGCCCTCCGACAGCAGGTCGGCGGCCTGCTTCTTGGTCTCCTGAGCGACCTCTGCGGCCTGCTCGGCAGCTGTGCCGGCGACCTGCTTGCCGGCGTCTGCGGTCGTCTGGCCGACCGCGCGGGCCTCGTCCTTGGCGGTGTCGGCGGTGGACGCCGAGCCCGAGGTCGGGGGTGTGTCGAGGGAGTGCGTCATCTTGTCCTCCTGGGGGCCGGGCACGACGGGCGTGCCCTGCTGAGGGGCGTGCTGCGCAGCGCGCAGCACGAGGGGGTGTCACGAGGGGTGGGTCCCTGCGCAGCGAGCGCTGCGGTGACGCCGGGTCTGGACGTCGGAGGGGAGGCCGCACCCGTGGAGTGCTGGAGGTCGGAGAAGGCCAGGTCGCTGCAGGCCCTCTCCGTCTCACAGGGGTATGCCCACACCGGGGGGAGGTGGAAACGCCGCGGCGGGCACCACCCTCACCCGCCGGTGACGGCGCCCACGAGCAGCTGCCCCGCCAGCATCCGGTCAGCAGCACCAGCAGGTCCCGGTCCCGGCGGCCGCGGTGTCCGGTCGGCCGGCGGCAGCGTCGAGGAGGGCGCACCACCGGGCCGGGGTCGTCCCGTCGCGGCAGGCCCTCCTCGTCCGGAGCGGCGGGCTCCCCGTCTGCGAGGTCCCGGGCGCCGGCGGGGTGAGCGGGCAGACTGGACCGGTGCCCGAGCAGCCCGTACCGACGCCCCCCACCGAGCCCGCTGCCCGGGAGCTGACGCTGTCCAAGGCCGCCCGCAAGCACCTGGCCCGCGAGCTCGGCTGGACCCCGCGGCCCACCCCCGCGGTGCCGGCCACCGAGCTCGAGCCCCGACCGTCCCGGCTCCCCGCCGAGGTGCGCGCCGAGTTCGTGACCCTGCTCGGCGAGGACGAGGTCGCCGACGACCGGGAGACCCGGCTGCGGCACACCGGGGGCACCAGCTACCTGGACCGGCTGCGCCGCCGGCAGGGGGACGCCTCCGACGCCCCGGACGCCGTCCTCACCCCGGCCGACACCGAGCAGACCGCCGCGGTGCTGGCGCTGTGCAGCGAGCGCGGGGTCGTCGTCGTCCCCTGGGGCGGGGGCACCAGCCCGGTGGGCGGGCTGCCCGGCACCGATGCCGACGACCGGCCCGTGGTCGTGCTGGACCTGGCCCGGATGGACTCCGTGCGTGCCCTGGACGTGCCCTCCTCACTGGTCACCGTCGGACCCGGGATGCGCGCACCGGCGCTGGCCGAGTCGCTGCGGGCCGACGGGCTCGCCCTGGGCCGGCTGCCGCAGGACCTCTCGACAGGCACCCTCGGTGGGCACGCCGCGACCGGCACCAGCGGCTTCGCCGAGCTGGTCGCGGGGCTGACCCTGGCCACCCCCACCGGCGTCCTCGAGCTCGGCCGACCGCCGGCGTCCGCGGCCGGACCGGACCTGCTGGCCCTGGCGCTGGGCAGCGAGGGCACCCTCGGGGTGGTCACCGAGCTGCGGCTGCGGGTCCGTCCCGAGCCCCGGGCCCGGCAGCACGAGGGCTGGTCGCTGCGCAGCTGGGCCGCGGGCCTGGCCGCCCTGCAGCGGCTGGCCAGGCACGACCTGCTGCCCGACGTGGTCGGGCTC
>JAOPVM010000364.1 GCA_025966215.1 Klenkia sp. | reverse complement strand
CGACCACGTCGGCATGGCGCACGGTGCGGACCAGCTCGGCGTCGAGCCGGTTGATCGACTGCACGATCTCCGCGGTCCGGTCCAGCAGCTGACCGTCCACCAGGACATGGAGGTCATCGGCGGCCAGGGCATCGACAGCGGACCGGAGCTCGCTCACCACACCTCCCGCACTGTTCGATCAGGTGTTCGAAGTCTAGCGCACCGGCGGGCTCCTCGCCAGGCGAAACTCCAGCTCAGAGGCCATCTCCCGCTGTCATCGGGCGGGGGCACACCGCATCGGAGGAGCATGGGCCGGTGACCACTCCCGAGGACGTGCTCGCCCAGGCCCGGGCCGCCACCCAGGCTCAGATCGAGGCGCTCACCGCCGAGTACGCCGCCGTCGTCGAGGCCTCCCGCGGGGACAACGCCGTAGACGTGCACGTTCCGTAGGGCGCGACCATCGGCTTCGAGCGCGCGCAGCTCGGTGCGGTGCTGGCCCAGGCGACGTCCCGGCTGGCCGAGCTGGACGCTGCGGTCGCCCGGGTCGCCGCCGGCACCTACGGCCGCTGCGAGGTCTGCGGACTCCCCATCGGCGAGGCCCGGCTCGCGGCCCGCCCCGCCGCCCGCACCTGCATCGACCACGCCTGACCGGTCCACCGGCTGCGGGTGCGACCGACCCCGCGGGGCCGGTCGTCTCCCCACGGGCACGGCCGGGACCCGGCGCCGGGGACGGGCACCGCGACAGGCCCGCCGGTGGAGGGCTGGTCGTCCCGCTCCCGGCCACCCTCGGCAGGGTCGGCCCCGGGGAGCGGCCGGCGGCGACCTGGGCCGGACGCGCCGGCTCACGGACCACTGGCCCTGCGGCATGCTCAGGACGTGGACGTCCGCCGCGCAGAGTGCGCCGTCCACGCGCGAGCCGGCAACAGCTTCACCGCAGCGGAGGGTGCCGGGCCGGCCGGGCGGTTCCGCGCCTCCAGTCACCACGGCCTTCTCGTGCTCCTCACCGACTCCCCGGGTCTGGGGTTCCTGAGCGTGGTGACCGGGGTGGACGGGACGACGGTCGCGGGGGTGCCGGCCGTCCTGGCCGCAGCCGCGGACGCGGGCTTCCGAACACCGACCGTGGTCACCTCCACCCGGTCACCCGCCGTGGACGACCGGTTGGGCCGCTGGGGTCTGCGGCCGGTCGGGACCCGCCCGATCGCCGTCTCCGTCCTCGGCGCAGGGAGGGCGCGTCCCGGTGCACCTGGAGCGGGACCGGTCGGACTCCGAGTGGACGAGGTGCGGACCCCGGACGACCGGGCTGTCTTCCTCGACGTCGTGCTCGCCGGCTACGCGGCGCAACCGGAGGTCACGGAGCTGGTCCGTGCCGACCACTCGGGACCGTTGGTGCGGGCGTTCCTGGCGTCCGTGGGTGGACGTCCGGTCGCAGCCGCGGCCATGACGGTGCAGCACGGGGTCGCGGTGCTCGGCGGTGCGGCGACGCTCCCGACCCACCGTGGCTCAGGCATCCAGCGCGCCCTGCTCGTCCACCGGCTGCGCGCGGCGGAGGAGGCGGGGGCGGTCATGGCGACGGCGACGGCCGCGCCCGCTTCTCCCAGCCTGCGGAACCTCGAGCGGACGGGCTTCGACCTCCACCTGCGGCGGGCCTGGCAGGACGCGTCGGCAGGAGGCGGGCGGCGGTGATCCTGCCGAGGGTCCGCGACCCGCGGCTGGTCACCGTCCGGCTCGGCCGCGGCGGCACGCTCACCGACGCCCTCCACCAGGTGCTGTCGGCGGGAGTGCCGGTGGCAGCGCGACCGGCTGCCCGACGCCGTCCGGGAGCTCGTGCTGGCGGACCAGCAGGCCCGCAATGCTGGGCGGCCGTCGAACCGGTCTAGACCAGGCGCTGCACGATCCCGACGAGGACGACGACCAGCACCCCCGCGCCGGTGATCCGGCGGAACGGGTTCACCCCGCGCAGCAGCTCGTCGGCTGCCCACCACAGGATCGCGATCCGGGTGCCGACGTACAGCGTGAGACCCCACGGCCCGTCGTCGGCGACGAACGAGGCGACGACGGTCAGCGCCAGGAACACCAGGATCGCGAGGTTGGGCCACTGCCCCAGCACCCACCGCCGGTCCGGGTCCGTGCGGTCGGCGAACAGCCAGTCGAGCGCGCCCCGCACCCGGCTCAGCGGTGCTCCCCGACGACCTGGCCGGGCCGGGCGGGGTCGGTGAACAGCCGGGCCCCCGGGGTCGCCCCGGACAGCGCGTCAGCCGCCAGCACCACGGCCGCCGCGGTCCAGGTGGTCCGCTCCACCGGCCAGACGGCGTCGTCGGCGAAGACGTAGCCGGTCCAGTACCCGCCGTCCTCGTGCCGCAGGTGCTGCATCGCGGCCAGCTGCTCGATCCCGGCGTCGCGCTGCCCGGCCGCGGCCAGCGCGATCGCCAGCTCGCAGGTCTCCGCCCCGGTCACCCAGGGCCGGTCGGCCACGCACCGCACCCCCAGCCCCGGCACGACGAACGCGTCCCAGCTCGCGGCCAGCCGATCCCGGGCGGCCGGCCCGGTCAGCGCACCGCCGAGCACCGGGTAGTACCAGTCCATCGAGAACCGCGACCGGTCGGCGAAGGCATCCGGGGCATCGGTCAGCGCGGTCTGCAGGTCCGCCACGGCGAGGTCCCAGTGCGGCTGCGGCTCGTCGCGGTCCCCGGCGATCGCGATCCCGCAGCGCAGCGCCTGCAGCAGGCTGGCGTTCCCGGTCAGCAGCGCGCTGTCGTCGACGGTGCCGTCGGGGCGCAACGCCCAGCCGATCCCGCCGGTGGGCAGCTGCATCGTCGTCACCAGGTCCAGCGCCCGCCGCACGTGCGGCCACCAGCGCTCCTGGGCCTGCTCGTCCCCGGTCACCAGCCCGTGGTGCCGCACCCCGACGGCCAGGTAGCCGGCGTGGTTGCTCTCCACCCCGGGCGCGGTCACCGCGGATTCCCGCCACTGGGCCGGGAAGCCGCCCGTCGGCCCCTGCCGGGCACACAGCCAGTCCAGCGCTGCCGCCGCCCGGTCGTGCTCCCCGCCCACGGTCAGCGCCATCGCGGCCTCGACGGAGTCCCAGGCGTCCAGTTGGCCACCCCGCCACCAGGGCAGCATCCCGTCCGCGGACTGCTCCGCGGCGATCGCGGCCACCGTCGCCGCCACCTGACCGGCACCCAGCACGCCGGGCACCTCGGGGAGGTCGCTCACGCGGGCTTGTCGGCGTAGACGACCAGGCTCTTGCCGATCAGCGGGTCCAGCAGCCGCTCGGCGGTGCGGGTCAGCCACGGCCGCCTCGTCAGGTCCCACACCAGCAGCCGGTGGTAGGCCCGGACGACGGCGGTGTCCCGCTCGACGCCGACCGCGCACTTGAGCCACCAGTACGGCGCGTGCAGGGCGTGCGCGTGGTGACTCTCGCCGGGCACCAGGCCGGCCGCGCGCAGCCGCGCCCGCACGGTGTCGGCGCGGTAGACACGGATGTGGCCGCCCTCGTTGGCGTGGTAGGAGTCGCTCAGCGCCCAGCAGACCCGCTCGGGGCCGTACCGCGGCACGGTCACCGCCACCCGGCCGCCGGGCTTGAGCACCCGGGCGATCTCGGCGAAGGCGGTCGCGTCGTCGGGGATGTGCTCGAGCACCTCCGAGGCCATCACC
>JAOPVM010000467.1 GCA_025966215.1 Klenkia sp. | reverse complement strand
CGCTCCCCGAGAGAACCGTCCACGTTCACCAGGAACTTGGGCACGATGAACAGCGAGATGCCCTTCACCCCGGGCGGACCACCGGGGATCTTGGCCAGCACCAGGTGCACGATGTTCTCGCTCAGCTCGTGGTCGCCGCCGGAGATCCACATCTTGGTGCCGGTGAGCCGGAACGTGCCGTCGTCCTGCCGTTCGGCCTTCGTGGTGATGTCGGCCAGCGACGAGCCGGCCTGTGGCTCGGACAGCGCCATGGTGCCGAACCAGCGGCCCTCGGCCATCGGGCGCACGTAGGTGTCGACCTGCTCGGGGCTGCCGTGCGCGACCAGCAGATGCGCGTTGGCCATGGTGAGGAACGGGTAGGCCGAGCTGCCGATGTTGGCCGCCTGGAACCACGTGGTCGCGGCCTTGCTGACCACCTGCGGCAGCTGCAGGCCGCCGAGCTCCTCGGGCAGCGTGCCGGCCGCCAGCCCCGCCTCGCCGAACACCTTCAGCGCCGCGGCCACCTCGGGCACCAGCACGACCCTGCCGTCGACGACGTGCGGCTCGTTCTCGTCGGCCGTCCGGTTGTGCGGGGCGAAGTGCTCGGTGGCGATCTCGGCGGCCAGGTCGAGCACCGCGTCGAAGGTGTCCCGGTCGTGCGCGGTGAACCGCTCCCGCGTGGTCAGGGTCTCCACCTGCAGCCACTCGTGCAGCAGGAAGTCCAGGTCGCGGCGGGACAGGATCAGCGAGGCAGGCACCGGCCCACGATCCCAGACAGCGCGGTCTCCGGGAGGCCCTCCGGGGGTCAGAGGAAGGCGCGGAGGGCGGCGAGGGTCTCGGTGGGGCGTTCGTCGACCAGGAAGTGGCCGGCGTCCACCGCCTCCCCCCGGACGTCGTCCGCCCGCTCGCGCCAGACCTCCAGGACGTCGTCCGGGCCGGTGCCGACGACGCCCTTCGAGCCCCAGAGCACCAGCAGCGGGCAGGTGACCCGGTGCCCGGCCACGGCGTCGGTCTCGTCGTGCGCCAGGTCGATCGAGGCTCCGGCGCGGTAGTCCTCGAGCATCGCGTGCCGGGTGGCCGGGTCGGCGAAGCAGCGCTCGTACTCGGCCAGCTGGGCGGGGGAGTAGACGTCCAGGCCGCTGCCCCAACCGCCGAGCAGGCTGTGCAGGTACCCGATGGGGTCACCGGCGATGAGGTTCTCCGGCAGCGGTTCGGGCTGCAGGTAGAAGAACCAGTGGTAGTAGGCGGTGGCCAGCCGGCGGTCGACGTGGCCGTACACGTGCGTCGTGGGCAGCACGTCGAGCACCGCGGCGCGCTCCACGGCGTCCGGGTGGTCCAGGGCCAGCCGGTGGGTCACCCGGGCGCCCCGGTCGTGCCCGACCACGGCGTACCGCTCGTGGCCCAGGTCGCGCATGAGCGCGGCGACGTCGGCGGCCATCGCGCGGAAGGAGTGACCGGCGTGCGCCGTCCCGTCCACGCCGCCGTCCTCCGGCTTCCCGGAGTCGCCGTACCCGCGCAGGTCCGGGACGACGACCGTGTGGTCGCGGGCCAGGTCCGGCGCGATCGAGCTCCACATGACGTGGGTCTGCGGGTAGCCGTGCAGCAGCAGGAGCGCAGGCCCCTCGCCGCCGGCGACCGCGTGCACGCGGGTGCCGCCGTGCTCGTGCTCGACGTCGCGGTCGAGGACGTCGAAGGCGGGGAAGAGCGGGTCGGCCATGGGGGAGACGCTGGCACCTGACCGGCTCCCCCGCACCCCCTCCTGTCGGTGATCACGGGGTTGTCGTCGCAGACGCGCCGGCAGAGGGCGTGTCCGGTGGCCACGACCCCGTGATCACCGCGGCCCGGGGGGGCTACTTCGTCGGGAGGTGGTCCTCCGGGATGCTGGCCAGGCCGGTGGGGGCGTCGTCGTCCCCTTCGTGCCTGCCGCGTTCCTCGGCCTCGTGCCTGCCGTGCGCCTGTCCGTCGGCGTCCAGCGCCGGGGCGCCGTCCTGGGAGACCGCGCCGGTCGCGGCGCTGGAGGTGGGTGCCGCGGCGCCGACGGCGTTCGCCGACCGGGTGGCCGCCTCGCCCTCGTCCTCGGCCTGGCCCTGGACGCCCGAGGTGGTGCGCAGCTCGAGCTGGGGCAGGAAGACCAGCACGAAGAAGCCCAGGGCGACGATCCCGGCGGCGATCAGGAACACCAGGTCGATCGAGCTGGAGAAGCCGTCCTTGAAGGGGGCGGCCAGCACCGGGTCGATCCGCTGGAACACCGAGGTGTCCGACAGGTCGGTGCCCGCGCCCTGCAGCTGGGCGGCCTGGTCGGGGTTGGCGGCGGCCGCGGCCTGGAAGGCCGCGCTGCCCTGGGCCGCGGCGTAGGCCGCAGGCACCTTGTCGCCCAGTGCGGAGAACAGCACCGACAGGAACGCCGCGGTGCCCAGCGTGCCGCCCATCTGGCGGAAGAAGGTCACCGAGGAGGTGGCGACGCCGATCTCGCGGGGGCTGACGGCGTTCTGCACGGCCAGGATGATCGGCTGGAAGTTGAACCCGAGGCCCAGGCCCAGCATCACCATGAACGGCACCAGTGCCCACACCGAGGTGTCGGAGTCGACGATGAAGGACAGGCTGACCAGCGAGATCACCATCAGGACGACGCCGACCACGGGGAACAGCCGGTACTTGCCGGTGCGCGAGATGGTCTGCCCGGCGGTGATCGAGCCGAGCATGATGCCGCCGACCAGCGGGATCATCTGCAGCCCGGCGACGGTGGGGCTCGAGCCCTGGACGATCTGCAGGTACTGGGGCAGCAGCAGGATCCCGCCGAACATGCCGGCACCCAGCACGATGGAGCTCAGTGCGCTGATGGTGAAGGTCCGGTTCCTGAACATCCGGATGGGGAGCAGGGCGTCGTCGCCGTAGGAGCGCTCGGCGAGGAAGAACCAGACGAAGCCCAGCGCGCCGACGACGTAGGCGATCAGCGACTTCGGGTCGGTCCAGCCCCAGGTGCGGCCCTGCTCGGCCACGATCAGCAGCGGGACCAGGAACACGACGAGCCCGAGCGCGCCCGGCCAGTCGATCTTGTGCCGGTTGCTGCGGGTGGGCAGGTGCAGGTTCTTGAACACCACGGCCAGGGCGATGGCGCCCAGCGGGACGTTGACCCAGAAGATCCACCGCCAGCCGGCGAGGCCCAGGATGGTGTCCTGGCCGGCCAGGAAGCCGCCGATGACCGGGCCCAGCACCGAGGAGGTGCCGAAGACGGCCATGAAGTAGCCCTGGTACTTGGCCCGCTGCCGCGGCGGCACGATGTCGGCGATGATCGTCAGTGCCAGCGACATCAGGCCACCGGCGCCGATGCCCTGCAGGGCGCGGAACGCGGCGAGCTCGTACATCGACTGCGAGATGCCGCAGAGGAACGACCCGACCACGAAGACGCTGATCGCGAAGAGGAAGAACGGCCGGCGGCCGTACATGTCGCTCAACTTGCCGTAGAGCGGCGTGGTGATGGTCGAGGTGATGAGGAAGGCCGTGGTGGCCCAGGCCTGCAGGTCGTAGCCCTGCAGGTCGTCGGCGATGGTGCGGATCGCGGTGGAGACCACGGTCTGGTCCAGCGCGGCCAGGAACATCCCGAGCAGCAGCCCGACCAGGATGGTCATGATCTGCCGGTGGGTGAAGGCCCCGGAGGCGTCCGGCGCGGCGGCAGCGGCCCGGGCGTCCTTCTTCTGGGCGGCCGCGGTGTCGCGGTCGGTGGTCTGGGTCATCGGTCCTTCTCGGGGGTGGGGACGGCGGGGGAGGGGCCGGCCGCAGCGGTGGGGTCGGGGAGGGCGGTGGTGAGGTCGTCGACGAAGCGGTGCATCAGGCCGGTGAGGGCGGCGAGGTCCCCGTCGGTCCAGTGCCCGGTGACGCGGGCGAAGAGGGCCTCGCGCTCGGCGGTCATCCCCTCGGTGACGGCCTTGCCGTCGGGGGTGACCACGAGCCGGCTGACCCGCCCGTCGGAGGAGTCGGCCACCCGGCGGACCAGACCCCGCTCGACGAGCAGGGTCACGTGCCGGCTGACGGTGGAGGGGTCGGCGTGCAGGAGCTCGGCGAGGGCCCCCTGGCGGAGCGGGCCCAGCCGGGTGAGCGGGAAGAGCAGCACGTGCGCGGCTCGCTCGCGGGCGGCGTCGCCGTTGCTGGCCGCGGCGAACTGGGTCTTCAGTGCGTGCACCACCCGCATGAGCCGCGCCAGCTCGTCGGACAGTGCGTGCACGTCGTCCAGCCGCTGGGAGGCGGTGCGGGTGTCGGGGCGGGTCATGCGGCCTCCGGGTGGCCTGCTGCGGTGGGACGGGAGGACGATAGGACCGTTGCGCGCTACATGCAACCAGTTGTGCCGTACACAGGTCTCGGCTGTGCAGGATGCCGGTGGCGGACGGGTGGGACCCTGGGGACACCGCCCCCCGTACGACCCCCGAGGAGAGACGTGCCCGAGTCCGACGACCTGCGGTCGCGGCTGTCCACGCTGACCATCGAGGACGAGCACCGGCTGCGCCGCCGGCTGGACGGCCTCCGCTCGGTCCGCGACCCGGCGGCCCGGGCCCGCAAGCACGAGCAGGTCGCCGCCGACGTCGTCCGCGCCGAGGCGCGCATCGCCGCCCGCACCGCCGCCGTGCCCACCGTCAGCTACCCCGAGCAGCTGCCGGTCAGTGGTCGCCGCGAGGACATCGCCGCCGCGATCGCCGAGCACCAGGTCGTCGTCGTCGCCGGGGAGACCGGGTCGGGCAAGACCACCCAGCTGCCCAAGATCCTGCTCGAGCTCGGGCGGGGCGTGCGCGGGCGGATCGGGCACACCCAGCCCCGCCGGATCGCCGCCCGCACCGTCGCCGAGCGGGTGGCCGAGGAGCTCGGCTCACCCCTGGGCGAGGTGGTCGGCTACAAGGTCCGGTTCACCGACCAGGTGGGCGACACCAGCCTGGTCAAGCTGATGACCGACGGCGTGCTGCTGGCCGAGGTACAGCGCGACCGGCTGCTCCGCCAGTACGACACGATCGTCATCGACGAGGCGCACGAGCGGTCGCTGAACATCGACTTCCTGCTCGGCTACCTGGCCCAGCTGCTGCCCCGTCGTCCCGACCTCAAGATCGTGATCACCTCGGCGACGATCGACGTCGACCGGATCGCCAAGCACTTCGGGGACGCCCCGGTCGTGGAGGTCAGCGGGCGCACCTACCCGGTCGAGGTGCGGTACCGGCCGGTCATCGACCCCGACGACCCCGAGGCCGACCCCGACCGCGACCAGGTGACCGCCATCGTGGACGCCTGCCGCGAGCTCGTCGCCGAGGGCCCGGGCGACGTGCTGGTGTTCCTGGCCGGCGAGCGCGACATCCGGGACACCGCCGACGCCCTGGGGGAGGCGGCGTTCGCGCACACCGAGGTGCTGCCGCTCTACTCCCGGCTGTCGGCGGCCGACCAGCACCGGGTGTTCCAGCAGCACACCGGCCGGCGGATCGTGCTGGCCACCAACGTGGCCGAGACGTCGTTGACCGTGCCCGGCATCCGCTACGTCGTCGACCCGGGGACGGCGCGGATCTCCCGCTACAGCCATCGGACCAAGGTGCAGCGGCTGCCCATCGAGGCGGTCAGCCAGGCCTCGGCCCGCCAGCGCGCCGGCCGGTGCGGGCGCACCTCGGACGGCATCGCGATCCGGCTGTACAGCGAGGAGGACTTCGACTCCCGGCCGGAGTTCACCGACCCGGAGATCCTGCGCACCAACCTGGCCTCGGTGCTGCTGCAGATGGCCTCGCTCGGCCTGGGCGAGGTCGAGGACTTCCCCTTCCTGGACCCGCCGGACCGCCGCTCGGTCGCCGACGGCATCGCGCTGCTCGAGGAGCTCGGTGCGCTCACGCCGGCGGGCACGCTCACCGAGACCGGCCGCGCGCTGGCCGCCCTGCCCCTGGACCCGCGGCTGGCACGGATGGTCGTGGAGGCCGACCGGCGCGGGGTGCTCGAGGAGGTGCTGGTGATCGCCGCCGGGCTCACCGTGCAGGACGTGCGCGAGCGCCCGGCCGACGCGCAGGCCGCCGCCGACCAGAGCCACGCCCGGTTCGCCGCCGAGGACTCCGACTTCACCTCGATCCTCAACCTCTGGCGGTACCTGGTCGACAGGCAGGAGGAGCTGTCGGGCAACCAGTTCCGGCGCACCGTCAAGCGCGAGTACCTGCACTGGCTGCGGATCCGGGAGTGGCAGGACCTGCACGGCCAGCTCCGTGGCACCGCCCGCCGGCTGGGCATGACCACCGGCGAGCTGGCCCCCGAGCCCGACGAGCGCGGCGTGCACGCCGCGCTGCTGTCGGGTCTGCTCAGCCAGGTCGGGCTGCAGCTGGAACCGGGCAAGGACGCCGCGCCGGCCGAGAAGCGCCGCGGCTCCCGGGAGTACACCGGCGCCCGCGGCGCACGCTTCGTCATCGCCCCCGGCTCGGTGCTCACCCGCAAGCCCCCGCGCTGGGTGGTCGCCGGCGAGCTGGTGGAGACCAGCCGGCTCTTCGCGCGCACCGTGGCCCGGGTCGACCCGGAGACCATCGAGGAGCTGGCCGGCCACCAGGTCAAGAGGCCGTACAGCGAGCCGCGCTGGGACGCCAGGCGCGGTTCGGTCGTCGCCACCGAGCGGGTGACCCTCTACGGCATCCCGCTCGTCGTCGGCCGTCGCGTGCAGTACGGCTCGATCGACCCCGTGGTCAGCCGGGAGCTGTTCATCCGGCACGCCCTGGTCGAGGGCCAGTGGACGACGAACCACCGCTTCTGGGCGCACAACCAGCAGGTCCTGGCCCAGGTCGCCGAGCTGGAGGAACGCGCCCGCCGGCGCGACCTGCGGGTCGACGACGAGACCGTGTTCGAGCTCTACGACGCCCGCATCGGGGCCGAGGTGGTCAGCGCCCGGCACTTCGACAGCTGGTGGAAGCAGGCCCGCCGGCAGCACCCGGACCTGCTGGACTTCACCCCGGCGATGGTCACCGACGCCGCCGTCGCCGAGCAGGTCGCCGCCGGCGACTTCCCCGACGAGGTGCACCTGACCCAGGGCCTGACCCTGCCGTTGACCTACGCCTTCGACCCGGGCGCCGACGACGACGGGATCACCGTCGACGTCCCCCTCGCCGTGCTGGACACCGTCGCCGAGCAGACCTCGGGCGCCTCGCTGGCCTGGACCGTGCCCGGGCAGCGCGAGGAGCTCGTCACCGCGCTGCTGCGCGCGCTGCCCAAGCAGCTGCGTCGCGGGCTGGTGCCCATCCCGGACCGGGTGCGCGAGGTGCTGCCGCACATCGACCCCACCGAGGCGCTGCTGCCCGCGTTGGAGCGGGAGATCCGCCGGGCCGTGGCGGTGCAGGTGCCCCCCGACGCCTGGGACACCACCCACGTCCCCGACCACCTGCGAGCCACGTTCCGGGTGCTCGACGACCAGCAGCGGCCCCTCGCCGAGGGCAAGGACCTGGCCGCGCTGCGCCGGCAGGTCGCCCCGCAGTCGCGGGCGTCGTTGGCGCGGGCGTCGGCCGACGTCTCCCGCACCGGACTGACCTCCTGGACGCTGGGTGAGCTGCCGGCGACCGTGCAGGTCTCCCGCGGAGGGCACCTGGTGACGGCGTACCCGGCGCTGGTCGACGAGGGCGCGACCGTCGGCGTCCGGGTCGTGCCGACGGCGGCCGAGGCGTCCCGGCTGACCTGGCTGGGCGCCCGCCGGCTGCTGCTGCTGAGCCTGCCCTCCCCGGTGAAGCCGGTGGTGAAGTCCCTCGGCCCGCGCAGCCGGCTGGCGCTGCAGTTCAACCCCGACGGCGAGATCCCCGACCTGGTGGCCGACTGCGTGGACGCCGCGGCCGACGAGCTGATCGCTGTGCACGGCGGCCCGCCGCGCGACCAGGCCGCCTTCGAGGCGCTGGTCGAGGGCTCGCGCACCCAGCTGCACACGATCACCGCCGACTGCGTGCGCAAGGTCGAGGCGGTGCTCACCCAGGCCCGGGAGACCGCCATCGCGATCGGCGCCGCGCCGGGCCGTCGGGTGCCCGAGGCCGCGATCGCCGACCTGCGGGCCCAGATGACCGGGCTGCTGTCCCGCGGCTTCGTCGCCACCGCCGGACGACGCCGGCTGCCCGACCTGGTGCGTTACCTCAAGGGCATGGCGCACCGGCTGGAGAAGCTGCCGGCCACCGCCGCCCGCGACGCCCTGGGCCAGGCCACGGTGGAGGCGGTGGCCGCCGAGTACCGCGACCTGCGCGCGAAGGTGCCCGCGGTGGGCGGTCCCGACGACCCGGTGGCCCGGATCCGCTGGATGGTCGAGGAGCTGCGGATCGGCCTGTTCGCCCAGGTCGTCGGCACCCCCCGCCCGGTGTCCGAGCAGCGGGTGTTCAAGGCGATCGACGCGATCCAGGTCCCGGCCGGCTGACCCCAGGCATCGCCGGGGGCGGTTTGGGCCCCCGGGTGGTGGGGGACGTCGGGAGGGAAGCAACCCCCGCGACAGAGGAGTCCCCCCGCGATGAGCGAACCCACCACGCACACCGAGACGCACACCGTCCAGAGCCACAGCTCGGGCACCACCGCGCCCGCCGGCGAGGGCGTCAGCGACCGCGAGATGGTCGACATCGTCGCCGAGGAGACCGACAGCGCCTCGGAGAACGCCCAGAACGCCGGCAAGGACTGGGACGGCGACCCGTCGGAGGCCCCCGAGCCCACGCAGTGAGCCTCAGGCCCGCGGCGCCTCCGGCAGGAGCGCGTCGCGGGCCGCGCCCCACCCGGCCCAGGCCATCGGGATCAGCAGCACCAGCAGGAGCGCCAGCGGCCAGGACCACCCGTCGGTGAGGTCGTGCAGCACGCCGAGCACCACCGGGCCGGTCGCCGCGACCAGGTAGCCCAGGCACTGGGCCACCCCGCCCATCCGGGCCGCGGTCAGCGGGGTGGCCGAGCGCAGCACGATCAGCGTCAGGGCCAGGGCGAACCCACCGCCCTGGGCGACGCCGAACACCGCCACCCACACCACGGTGGCCGTGGTGGGGGCGATCAGCAGCCCGCCCACGCCGACCAGGTAGCAGGCCAGGACGACGAGGACCAGCGGCCGCTGGCCCCGGTTGCGGGCCTGCATCGAGCCGGCCAGCGTCGGTCCGAGGAAGGCGCCCACCGCACCGGTCACCGTGGAGACGGCCAGCAGCGCCCCGCCGTCGGCAGCCGGCAGCCCGGCGTCGGTGAGCAGCGTGGGCAGCCACGCGGCCAACGCGTAGAACTGGGTCGACTGCATCCCCAGGAACACCACGACCCGGCGGGCCAGCGGCACCCGGAGCAGCCCCCAGGACGCGCCCGGGGCCCGCACCCCGCCGCGGCGGCTGGCACCGGTGCCGGCCACCGGCAGCCACACGGCCAGCGCGAGGACGGCGAGCAGCCCCCAGCCGGCCAGCGCCGTCCGCCAGTCCAGGCCGAGGGCCACCTGCAGCGGCACGGTGAGCCCGGCGGCGACGGCGGCGCCGACGTTCAGCGCCGCGGAGTAGACGCCCATGACCAGGCCTGGCCGGGTGAACTCGCCCTTGACGAAGGCCGGGACCAGCACGTTGGCCACCGCGATGGCGCCGCCGGCGATCACGGTGCCGCCGTAGAGCGCCGCGACCGGGTCCAGCAGGCGCAGGGCGACCCCGCCGGCCAGCAGGACCAGCGAGGCCGCGACCGCCGTCTCCAGCCCGAGCCGGCGGGCCAGCCGCGGGGCGACCGGGGCGAAGGCGCCGAAGCACAGCACCGGCAGGGAGGTGAGCAACCCGCCCAGTGCGCTGGACAGCCCGGTGTCGGCCCGCAGCTCCACCAGCACCGGGGCCACCCCGACGACGGCCGGGCGCTGGTTCAGCGCCACCAGGACCACGGCGACGGCCAGCAGCAGGGCCCCCGTGGTGGTCCTGGCCGGGGGAGCGGTGAGGGTGCCCGCCACCCCCGGTCTCGTCACGTGGTCAGCAGACCACGGGCCCGGTGGGAGAGCTGCGGCAGGCCTGGGTGGCACCCGGTGCCACCTGGTCGCAGACGGCGCGCCACCGGGGGTGGTCCCGCTCACACCCGCATGCGAGAGTGAGGTCAACACCCCTGTGCAACACCGACGTCGAACAGTGGAAGCGAGCGCATGAGCATCCTCGGCACCCGGGTGGTCCGTACGGAGGACCCCCAGTTCCTGACGCGTGGGGCGGTCTACACCGACGACCTCACCGACGAGCGCCTCACCGGCGCCCTGCACGCCACCTTCGTCCGCTCCCAGGTGGCGCACGCCAAGATCCTGTCGGTCGACACCGAGGCCGCGAAGCAGGCCCCCGGCGTCGTGGCGGTCTACACCGCGGCCGACCTCACCGACCTGCCCCCGCTGGCCCCGCCCTTCCCGTTCATCGCCGCCGAGTTCGAGCGGCAGTGGCTGTGCACCGACACCGTCCGCTTCGTCGGTGACGCGATCGCCGTCGTCCTCACCGAGGAGCGCTACCAGGGCGAGGACGCCGCCGAGCAGGTCGTCGTCGACCTCGACGTGCTGCCCGCCGTCGTCGGCACCGCGAACGCCGCCAAGGACGAGACGATCCTGTTCCCGGCCGCCGGCACCAACGTGCTCGCCGCCTTCGGGGAGCCCGCCCCGGCGGACTTCTTCGACGGCTGCGAGGTCGTCGTCGAGCAGGCCGTGGTCAACCAGCGCGTCGCCCCCGTGCCGCTGGAGACCCGGGCGACCTCGGCCGTGTGGGGCGAGGACGGCCGGGTCACCGTCTGGTGCACCAACCAGGGCGCCCAGCAGGCCAAGGGCCAGATCGCCGAGTGGCTCGGCCTGGACGCCTCGCTGGTCCACCTGATCACCCCCGACGTGGGTGGCGGCTTCGGCGCCAAGATCGGTGCCGACCCCGAGTACGCCCTCGTCGCGCACCTGGCCAAGCTGTCCGGCCGCCCGGTCCGCTGGACCGAGAGCCGCTCGGAGAACCTGACCACGATGCTGCACGGCCGCGGCCAGGACCAGGTCGTGAAGATCGGTGGCACCCGGGACGGCAAGGTGCTGGCCTACAGCCTGGTCACCGACCAGGACGGCGGGGCCTACCCGCGCATCGGCGTCGTGCTGCCCACGCTGACCATGCTGATGACGCCGGGCACCTACGCCTTCCCGAAGGTGCACGCCCAGGCCCGGGCGCTGGCCACCAACACCACCCCGATCGGCGCCTACCGCGGGGCCGGCCGCCCCGAGGCCACCGCCGCCGTCGAGCGGGCCATGGACCTGTTCGCCGCCGAGATCGGCATGGACCCGGCGCAGGTGCGCCGGATCAACCTGGTCCCGAAGTTCGACGAGCCGCACACCACCCTGATGGGCGCGACCTACGACAGCGGCGACTACGTCGCGGCGCTGGACAAGGCCCTGGAGGCCTCCGGCTACGCCGAGCTGCGCGCCGAGCAGCAGGCCCGCCGCGAGCGCGGTGACGCCCGACAGCTGGGCATCGGGATCAGCACCTACGTCGAGATCACCGGGGCCGACAACGGCGCCGGCACCGGCGAGGAGGCCGAGCTGGAGGTCCACCCCGACGGCACCGCCACCGTGCTCACCGGCACCTCGCCGCACGGCCAGGGCCATGCCACCACCTGGGCGATGCTCGCCAGCGACCAGCTGGGCATCCCGGTCGAGAAGATCACCGTCCTGCACGGTGACACCGACCGGATCCCCAAGGGCGGCGGCACCATGGGCTCCCGCTCGCTGCAGCAGGGTGGCGCCGCGGTGCACCAGGCCGCGGTCGAGCTCGTCGAGGTCGCCAAGAAGCGGGCCGCCGAGCGCCTGGAGGCCAACCCCGACGACCTGATCGTCGACCTGGGTTCTGCCTCGCTGCAGGTCAAGGGCACGCCGGGGGTCTCGGTGAGCTTCGCCGAGCTGGCCGCCGAGGAGGCGCTGATGGTGCAGACCACCTTCACCGCCGCCGCCGCGACCTTCCCCTTCGGCGCGCACGTGGCCGTCGTGGAGACCGACGTCGAGTCGGGCAAGGCGACCGTCGTCCGGATCGTCACCGTCGACGACGCCGGCACGATCATCAACCCGCTGCTCGCCGAGGGTCAGCGGCACGGTGGCATCGCCCAGGGCGTGGCCCAGGCGCTGCTGGAGGAGGTCCTCTACGACGAGGACGGCAACCCGCAGACCTCGACGCTGGCCGACTACCCGTTCATCTCCGCCACCGAGCTCCCGAGCTTCGAGCTGGTCGAGATGGCCACCCCCACCCCGATGAACCCGCTGGGTGCCAAGGGGATCGGGGAGGCCGGGACGATCGGCTCGACCCCGGCGGTGCAGTCCGCCGTCATCGACTCCGTCGCCCACCTCGGCGTCCGGCACGTCGACATGCCCGCCACCTCCATGCGCGTCTGGAAGGCCGTACAGGCCGCCCAGGCCGGCGCTCAGCACCAGAACGGGAGCACGAACTGATGCAGGTCTCGATGACCGTCAACGGGCAGCAGCGGACCGACGAGGTCGAGCCGCGGATGCTGCTGGCGCACCACCTGCGCGACAACCTGGGGCTCACCGCCACCAACATCGGCTGCGACTCGACGTCCTGCGGTGCGTGCACCGTCATCGTCGACGGGCTGTCGGTGAAGAGCTGCACGGTGCTCGCGCTCCAGGCCGAGGGCTCGCAGGTCACCACCCTCGAGGGCCTGGCCGGCGAGGACGGCGAACTGCACCCCGTGCAGGCCGCCTTCCAGTCCGAGCACGGCCTGCAGTGCGGGTTCTGCACCTCGGGCATGGTCATGGCCTCGGTGGGCGTCCTCGCGGCGAACCCGAACCCGACCGACCGGGAGGTCCGCGAGGGCCTGGAGGGCAACCTCTGCCGCTGCACCGGCTACCACAACATCGTCCAGGCGGTCCTCAAGGCCGCCGAGGCCGGACCGGTCGCCGGTCAGGTCCCGCAGACCCAGGAGGTCTCCGCGTGATCCCCTCCCCGTTCGACTACGTCCGCGTCTCCTCGGTCGACGAGGCCGTCGCGGCCCTGGCCGAGCACGGTGAGGACGCCAAGATCCTCGCCGGCGGGCACTCGCTGCTGCCGATCATGAAGCTGCGGCTGGCCATCCCCTCGGTGCTCATCGACATCTCCGGGATCTCCGAGCTCAACTACGTCCGGGTCGAGGGCGACCAGGTCGCCATCGGTGCCGGCACCCGGCACCACGACCTGGAGAACTCCGAGGTCGCCAAGGCCGAGGTGCCGCTGCTGCCGCACGTCGCGTCCCGGGTCGGTGACCCCCAGGTGCGGCACCGCGGCACCCTCGGCGGCACCGTCGCGCACTGCGACCCCGCCTCGGACCTGCCCACCGCGCTGCTCGCCCTCGGCGGCTCCGTGGTGCTGGCCGGCCCGAACGGCCGCCGCGAGGTGCCGATCACCGAGTTCTTCCTCGGGTTCTTCGAGACCGCCATGGAGGAGGGGGAGCTCATCGTCGAGCTCCGCGTCCCCCGCACCGGCGACGCCGGCTGGGCCTACGAGAAGTTCACCCGCCGGGAGAACGACTGGCCGATCGTCTCGGCCGCCGTGGCGCACCTGCCCGGCGGCAGGATCGGCGTGGCGCTGGCCAACATGGGCGGCGTGGTCCTCAAGGCCACCGCCGTCGAGGCCGCGCTGGCCGAGGGGAAGTCGATCGAGGAGGCCGCCGCGCTGGCTGCGGAGGGCACCTCGCCGTCCTCGGACATGCACGCCGACGCCGAGTACCGCTCGCACCTGGCCCGACTCCTCACCCGCCGGGCGCTGACCGTCGCCGCCGGCGAGGCCGAGGCGAGCACCGCGGAGAGCACCGCCGCCGCCTGATCCCCGCACACCCAGAGAGCGCCCTCCCCGATCCCGGGGAGGGCGCTCCCTGCGTGTCAGGAGATGGTGGTGATCATCCCGGCCGCGACGGTGGCGTTCGTGGCCTCGTCGACCAGGATGAACCGGCCGGTGGCCCGGTTGCGGGCGTAGTCGTCGACGAACAGCGGCTG
>JAOPVM010000277.1 GCA_025966215.1 Klenkia sp. | reverse complement strand
ACATGATGGCGAACTTCTGACCCGGCGCGGTCTCCGGTGGGGCGGTAGAACCAGGCCATGACCTCCACCCAGGACCCCACCCCCGAGGCGCGCGCCAACGTCACCGAGCACAACGTCGGCACCCGGGCCGACCTGCTCCCCGAGGAGCGGGCCGTCGGCAGCGCGGACCCCGAGGCGCAGGCCGCGGCGATCCTCGCCGAGTCCGAGGAGCGCACGCTGCACCCGGATGCCGACGAGGGCGGGCACCGCACGTCGGAGGAGACGGTCTGATCGTGCGGCACCAGCACGCCGTCCAGCTGCGGTGGTCCGACCCCGACGTCTACGGCCACGTCAACCACGCCCGCGCGCTCAGCCTGGTCGAGGACGCTCGGCTGACCATGGCCTCCGAACCCGCGGCCGGTGGTGACGGGTCGGCGCACCCGCCGGTGATCCTGGCCCGGCTCGAGGTCGACTACCGGCGTCAGCTGCAGTACCGGCCGCGCGAGTCGGTGACGATCGAGAGCTGGGTGACCCGGCTGGGCACCAGCTCGGTCACCACCCGGCAGGAGCTGCGCCAGGACGGGCACGTCGCGGTCTCGGTCGTGGCGGTCCTGGTGATGACCGACGGTGGGTCCTCCCGACCCCTCACCGAGGCCGAACGGGCCTTCTGGACGACGTTCCTGGAGGAGCCGGCCGGGTAGGAGCGCGGCATGGCGAAGACCGACGACGAGGGAAGGCCCATCGGGGACGAGCTGCCCTGCGAACGCCACGAAGGAGCACCTGTACGAGGTCGCCCAGCGGTTGGACGTCGAGGGTCGCTCGACCATGACCAAGGACGAGCTCGTCGAGGCGATCGAGGCGGCCAACGACCGGGCGACGGCGACGGCGCGCGGCGACTGAGCGCCACCTGAGCCCGACGGACACGACCGCGAGCTGCCCGGTCTGCCGCGCTGGCCGGCGGCTCCGACCACCGACCCGAGCGGCGCCGGGTGGTGGCCCACCGGCACGAGGGACGCGCGGTGGTCACCCCGGGGTGCCCGCAGGTGACGAGGCGACGGTGGTCAGCCGACCGTGATCAGCTCGGTCTGCCGGGCGTCCAGGTAGGAGACCCCGTCACCGGTCAGCGCGATGCCCTGCTCCAGGGCCATCCGCACCAGCTGGCCGTCCCACTCGGGCACCGCGACCCGCACGCACAGCTCCAGCGCCCAGGTCGTGGACTCCCGGACGACGGCCTGCCCGGTCCCGGGCACGCCGCCCTGGGCGTCCCACATGCCGATGGCCGGCCCGGCGCCGTGGCCGTAGAAGCCGACGGGGTGGGAGTAGACGTCCCCGTCCACCCCCTCGGCGCCGGCCGCGGCACGGGCGGCGGCCAGCACCTCGTCCCCGGTCCGGCCGGGGGTCATCGCCGTCGTCACCAGGTCCTGCATGCGGTTGCCCACGGCCAGGGCGTGCACCAGTCCGGCCGGGGGAGCGGCCTCGCCCGGGCGCAGCACGTAGCCGTTGCGCTGGGTGTCGGTGGTCAGCCCCAGGGTCTTCAGCCCCACGTCGCAGTGCACCAGGTCGCCCGGCTCGACGACCGCGTCGAACGGGACGCCACCGACGACCGTGCCGCGCTCGTCCAGCAGCGGCACCCCGGCCCGCTGCAGGCCGACCGTCGGCTGGAACCACGGCTCGACACCCAGGTCGTGGAAGCGCTGCCGGATCCACCAGGCGACGTCCAGGGCGGTGGACTCCCCGACCCGCAGCACCGCGGGGGACCACGCCTCGGCGATCGTCTCGTGGACCAGGGCGTTCATCGCGTGCAGCGCGGTGATCTCCTCCGGCAGTCGGGTCTCCAGCCAGCGGACGGCGAGCTGCTCGGCCGGCACCAACCGCTCGGCCCACGGGCCCAGGGCCTCGACGAGCAGGCCGTGCTCGGTGTGCGAGAGCCCGTCGGCGTGCGCGTACGTGGCCGAGACGTCGATGCCGATCGCCCGCGGCCGGGCCTGGTCCACCACCCGGCGGACGGCGGCCCACTGGGCCTGCTCGGCCGAGGCGCCCGGCTCGTCGTCGTCGGGGTCCCAGGCGGAGACGAACTGCCCGACCGGGTAGCGGGCGACCGCCATCGGGGTCACGCCGTCGTCGCTGCGGTGCAGCAGCAGGATGGTCCGGCGCCGGGCCGACAACCAGGTCGCCGGCAGCATCGTGGGCAGCACCGGGTCCTCGTTGTACTCCCGGCCCGCGACCACCCACAGGTCGATGCCCGCGTCGTCCATCAGGTCGGGCAGCAGGTCACGCACCCGCTCGCTCAGCCAGCGGTCGCGGACCTCGGCCTGGTCCCGCAGCGGCAGCGGGACGGTGCTCGTGGGATCGATCCCGGCGAAGCGGTGACGCAGCGCGGTGGTCATGGACCCATCAGAACAGAGCCGTGCTCAGGCGGGGTGGTCCTGCCGCACGACCCGGTGCGCCCGGGGCGCCGGCACCAGCGGCGGAGCGAGCTCCACCCGGTCCCGACCGGCCTGCTTGGCCTCGTACATCGCGGCGTCCGCGCGGTCGACCAGACGCCAGACACCGGTGGCGACGTCGGCGCCGGGGACGGGCCGGTCCAGCGCGATGCCGATCGAGGCCGTCACTCCCGGCTGGTCCAGCCAGGCCTGCCGGACGGCGCCGCGCAGCCGCTCGCCCAGCCGGTGCGCCTCGGTGCGGTCGGCGGCCAGGCCGACCACCACGAGCTCCTCCCCGCCGATCCGGGCGAGCACGTCGGTGGGTCGGACGACGGCGCGCAGCGCCGCGGCGACCGCGCGGAGGACGGCGTCGCCGGTGGCGTGCCCGTGGGTGTCGTTGAGCTGCTTGAAGTGGTCGAGGTCCAGGACGAGGGCGACGACGTGGTCGCCCTCGCGGTGGGCCTGCCGCCACAGCCGTTCGGCCTGGGTGACGAGGGAGCGGCGGTTGGCCAGGCCGGTCAGCGGGTCGGTGGAGGACAGCGCCTCGGTGGCTGCGAGCAGGCCCTGGACCCGGCGGCGCAGGACGAAGACGCCGAACGCGGCCACGTCGAGCATCCCGGCGTTCACCAGCACCTGGACGCCCAGGCCCGGGGCGTCGGTGAAGCTGGGGGCCAGGGCCGCCCAGCACGCGAACGGGACGACGGCCATGTGCACGCCGAGCATCCAGGCGTCGAGGAACCAGGCTGCGACGAAGGCGGCGAACAGCATCATCAGCGGGGTGGCGTGCCGCAGCGGGTCCCGCACCGACATCGCGACCACGACGTAGACCAGGTCACCGAGCAGGACCAGCGCGAACGTGGGCCACACCCCGACCCGGGGGCGGGCCGCGAGCCCCAGACCCAACCCGGCCAGCAGGGCCATGGTGGCCGCGTAGACCCCGCGGGGGGCGCCGTCGCGCAGCACGCCGTCCACGAGCAGGTTGACCGAGCCCGCGGCGGCGCCGAGCAGCATGAACGCGGCCGTCCAGCGGGCTGCGGTGCGGGGGTCCCGGGCACGGGTGGGCACCGACACGACCGCGTCGGTGGAGTGGCTCCAGCCCAGGGACACGGGGGCAGTCTCCTGCTTCCCGGCAGGCTCAGCGAGCCCGGTGCACACCCGAGGTGACCCAGTGCTGACCCTCCCCGGCGTGTCGCCCGGCGTGTCGCCTTCCCGGGGCGACGACGGCAGGAGAGGCGGTCGGCCCCCGCGGATGTCAGGGTGGGGCTCGACGCGGGCACCGGTGCCCGCCCGACGCCGACGAGGAGGCCCACCGTGGCCCAGGGTCCCTGGTACTTCTGCCTCAAGCACCGCACCGTCGAGGACCGGGGCGGGTGCGCCGAGCGGCACCGGCTGGGTCCCTTCGACACCCGCGAGGAAGCGGCGGACGCGCTGCAGACGGTCGCCGACCGCAACGAGCAGGCCGATGCCGCCGACCGTGCGTGGGAGCGGGACGGCGAGCGCTGACCCGCTCTGCTGGGCAGCCCCCCCGGGGGCATGATCGACCCGAGGTGGCCGGGCCCGGGCGCCCCTGACGCGAGGAGACGACCCAGGTGTCGGACACAGGACAGACCACCGGCCGGGCCGTCGAGGACCTCGTCATCGGGGTGCTCGGCGGGACCGGCCCGCAGGGTCGGGGGCTGGCGGTGCGGTGGGCGGCCGCCGGGCAGCGGGTCCTGCTGGGTTCCCGGGACGTCGACCGCGCCGCCGAGACCGCCCGCACCGTCACTGCCCGCGCCGCGGCCGCCGCCGGGGGCGTCGAGGTGTCGGTGCAGGGCGGGTCGAACACCGATGTCGCCGGTGCGGCCGACGTGCTCGTCGTCGCCGTCCCCTTCGCCGGGCACGCCGACACCCTGGGCGAGCTCGCCGCGCCGCTGGCCGGCAAGGTCGTCGTCGACTGCGTGGTGCCGATGGGCTGGGACGAGCTGGGTGCCTACGTGCTGGACGTGCCCGAGGGCAGCGTCACCCAGCAGGCGGCGGCACTGCTGCCCGACAGCTCGGTGGTCGGGGCCTTCCACCACCTCTCGGCGGTGAGTCTGGAGGACCTCTCGCACCCCACGCTGGAGGGCGACGTGATGGTGGTCGGCGACGACCGCGCCGCCACCGACCTGGTCCAGGCACTCGCCGGCCGGCTGCCGGGCATGCGCGGGGTGTACGCCGGCCGGCTGCGCAACGCCCGCCAGGTCGAGGCCCTCACCGTCAACCTGGTCTCGGTCAACCGCCGCTACAAGGTCCACGCCGGCATCCGCGTCACCGACGTCTGAGGCGACCCCCGCGGGCTCAGAGCAGGCCGGGCACGGCTCCCGAGCGCGGTCGGAGCGCGCAGCGCGACCTCAGAAGGAGTGCTCGGGTCCCGGGAACTCGCCCGTCCGGACCTCGGCCGCGTACTCCTGCGCCGCCCGCAGCAGCTCCCCACGCAGATCGGCGTACTTCTTCACGAACCGCGGCACCCGGCCGCCGTTGAGCCCGGCCATGTCTGGCCAGACCAGCACCTGGGCGTCGCAGTCGGGTCCGGCGCCGATGCCCACGGTCGGGACGGCGAGCTCGGCGGTGACCCGGGCGGCGACGTCGGCGGGCACCATCTCCAGGACGACGGCGAAGGCCCCGGCGTCGGCGACGGCGCGGGCGTCGGCGAGCACCTGGTCGGCGCCGTACCCACGGCCCTGGACGAGGAAGCCGCCGAGGGCGTGCTCGGACTGCGGGGTGAACCCGACGTGGCCCATGACCGGGATGCCGTTCTCGGCGAGCAACCGCACCTGGGGGGCGACCCGGGCGCCGCCCTCGAGCTTGACCGCCTGCGCACCGCCCTCCTTCATCATCCGCACGGCGGTCTCGAACGCCTGGGTGGGCGAGGCCTCGTAGCTGCCGAAGGGCAGGTCGGCCACGATCAGCGCCCGGGACGTCGAGCGGGTGACCGCCCGGGTGAACAGCAGCAGGTCCTCGACGGTGACCGGGACGGTCGAGCTGTGTCCCAGCACGACGTTGCCCGCGGAGTCCCCGACCAGCAGGACGGGGATGCCGGCCTCCTCGAACACCCGGGCCGCGTAGGTGTCGTAGGCGGTGAGCATCGCCCACTTCTCGCCGGCGGCCTTGGCGGCCTGCAGGTGGTGGATGCGCACGCGGGCGGTGGAGCTGCCGCCGTAGAGCACGGACTCGCTGGGGTCGGGGGAGGACGTCGTCGTCACGCCGTCATCCTGCACCCGGGCAGAACGCCACAGACCTGCCAGTGGGTGGCCGGATCTCTCGTCGGTTCTCGACCCGATCGGCGCGGTACGCCTGCGTATCGCATGTCAGACTCTGGGTGAACCGGGTGTCGCCCGGCCCGACCGACAGACGCACGAGGTCATGTCATGCCCGGTGTTCGCCCGCTCCGCACCCCGTTGCTCGTCCTCACGGTGCTCTCGGCGGTGCTGCTGTCCGGGTGCCAGTCCGGCGGGGCGACCGACGCGGCGCTGCCGACCACGACGACGGCGGCCGCGCCGGGCACCGCCGAGGTGCCGACGGCCGTGGTGAGCGTCGACCCCCCGCTGGGCTCGACGGAGATCGACCCGGTCACCCCGCTGCGGGTCAACGCCGGCCACGGGACGCTCACCTCGGTGACCGTCACCGCCGCCGACGGCACCCCGCTGGCCGGTGCCCTCGACCCGACGGGGGTGACCTGGACGGCCTCGGCCGACCTCGCCTACGCGACGGTGTACTCGGTCGCCGCGACCACCACCGACGCCGCCGGCCGCACCGCCTCCACCACCGGCACGGTCGGCACCGTCACGCCGCGCACCCTGACCATGCCCACGGTGTTCCCCGACGCCGACACCGGTGTCGTCGGGGTGGGCCAACCGATCGCGATCACCTTCGACGAGGACGTCACCGACCGGGCCGCGGTCGAGCGCAGGCTGTCGGTGGTCACCACCCCGGCGGTCGCCGGCTCGTGGTCCTGGCTGTCCGACCGGAGAGTGCACTACCGCCCGGCGGAGTTCTGGCCCGCGTACACCCACGTCGCCGTCGACGTCGACACCTACGGGCTGGACGTCGGCGACGGCGTGCACGGTCAGGCCAGCACGCACGTCGAGTTCGACATCGGCCCCAAGCGGGTCGGCGTGGTCGACGCCGACGAGCTGGTGCTGCGGCTGTTCGTCGACGACGCGCTGGTGCGGGAGATGCCCACCTCGCTGGGCAAGGACTCCAGCCCCACGCCGAGCGGCACCTACGTGGTCATGCAGCAGTCCCGCCGCTACACGATGGACTCCTCCACCTACGGCGTCCCGATCGACACCCCCGGCGGCTACCGCACCCCCGTCGAGTACGCCTCGCGGCTGAGCAACTCGGGCATCTTCGTGCACGGTGCCCCGTGGTCGGTGGGCGACCAGGGCCGCCGCAACGTCAGCCACGGCTGCCTGAACGTCTCGGTGGCCAACGCCGGCTGGTTCTACGAGAACTTCGGCCGCGGGGACGTCGTCCAGGTGGAGAACGCCGGTGGACAGCTCGACGTGACCGACGGGTTCGGCGACTGGAACACCTCGTGGGAGGAGTGGGTGGCAGGCTCCGCGCTGCCCCTCCCCGCCGCCTGACCCACCCCCCGCGTAACGACCCGGACACGCTCGGAGGCGAGGATGGCCGCCATGGACCGACAGCAGGAGTTCGTCCTGCGCACCCTGGAGGAACGCGACATCCGCTTCGTGCGGCTGTGGTTCACCGACGTCTCGGGCTACCTCAAGGCCGTGGCCGTCGCACCGGCCGAGATCGAGGCGGCGTTCGCCGAGGGCATCGGGTTCGACGGCTCGGCGATCGAGGGCTTCGCCCGGGTCTACGAGTCCGACATGCTCGCCAAGCCCGACCCGGGCACCTTCCAGGTCATGCCCAGTACCAAGGGCGGGGTCAGCGAGACCGCCCGGATGTTCTGCGACATCACGCTGCCCGACGGCTCGCCCGCCTGGGCCGACCCGCGGCACGTGCTGCGCCGTGCCCTGGGCAAGGCCGCGGACATGGGGTTCACCTTCTACACCCACCCCGAGATCGAGTTCTTCCTGCTGAAGGACCTCCCCGACGACGGCACGCCGCCCACCCCGGCGGACACCGGTGGCTACTTCGACCTGTCGACGCACAACGTCGCCCACGACTTCCGTCGCGAGGCGGTCTTCGCGCTGGAGGCGATGGGCATCTCGGTGGAGTTCAGCCACCACGAGGTCGCCCCCGGTCAGCAGGAGATCGACCTGCGCTACGCCGACGCGCTGAGCATGGCCGACAACATCATGACCCTGCGGCACGTCGTCCGGGAGGTCGCACTCGCCCAGGGCGTGCACGCCACCTTCATGCCCAAGCCGTTCACCGAGCTGGCCGGCTCGGCGATGCACACCCACCTGTCGCTGTTCGAGGGCGACCGCAACGCCTTCCA
>JAOPVM010000275.1 GCA_025966215.1 Klenkia sp. | reverse complement strand
GTCGGGGCGGGCGCCGGCCTTGCCGGCGCCGGGCTTCGGGTTCTCGGGCTCAGGGTCCTCGGGCACGGCCACTCCAGTTCCTGCTCGTCTGACTCGGGTGGTGCGCCCGCGCGGGGTGCACCCGGGGCGTTCGCGCGGTCGCGCACGCTCCCCAGGCGTCTCGGCGGGCGAGTGTAGGCGGCGGAGCTGTGCCCTCCGGGGGTTGTGACACCGCCCACGAGGGGCACGTGCGACCCAACGGCGCGGGGAATCCGGTCGTTCCCCTCTTCTAGGATCACCGGGTGACACCCGAGCAGCTCAGCGCCCTCGTCCGCTCCGTCGTGGCCGGGGCCGTCGAGCGCGGCGCCCTGGCCGTGCCCGTCCCGGACGACGTCGTGGTGGAGCGCCCGCGCAACCCCGAGCACGGCGACTACGCCACCACGGTGGCCCTCAAGCTGGCCAAGGCCGCCGGCCGTCCGCCCCGGGAGGTCGCCGAGCTGCTGGCCGCGGACCTCCGGGAGCAGCCGGGCGTGGCGCGGGTCGACGTCGCCGGTCCCGGTTTCCTCAACATCACGTTCACCCAGGGTGCGCTCGGCCAGATCGCGATCGACGCGGTCGCCGCGGGCGAGGCCTACGGGCGCACCGACGCCAACGCCTCGCTGAAGGTGAACCTGGAGTTCGTCTCGGCCAACCCGACCGGGCCGGTCACCCTCGGGTCCACCCGTTGGGCAGCCGTCGGGGACGCGCTGGGCCGGCTGCTCACCGCCACCGGCGCGCAGGTCAGCCGGGAGTACTACTTCAACGACGCCGGCTCCCAGATCGACCGGTTCGCGGGCAGCCTGCTCGCCGCCGCCGCCGGGCGCCCGACCCCGGAGGACGGCTACGCCGGGGACTACGTCGGTGACATCGCCGCCCAGGTGGTGGCCGCCGAGCCGGGGGTGCGCGACCTCCCCGAGGCCGAGCAGCAGGAGCGCTTCCGGGTGCGCGGCGTCGAGCTGATGTTCGCCGAGATCAAGAGCTCGCTCGCCGACTTCGGTGTCGTCTTCGACACCTACTTCTCCGAGGCCACGCTGCACGAGAGCGGGGCGCTGCAGAAGGCCATCGACACCCTGCGCGAGCGCGGCCACGTCTACGAGGCCGACGGCGCGACCTGGCTGCGCACGACGACCTTCGGTGACGACAAGGACCGTCCGCTGGTCAAGAGCGACGGCGACTACACCTACTTCGCCGCCGACTGCGCCTACTACCAGGACAAGCGGGCCCGCGGGTTCGACCGGGTGCTGATCATGCTCGGCGCCGACCACGCCGGGTACGTCGGCCGGTACAAGGCCCTGGTCGCCGCCCTGGGGGACGACCCGGCGGTCAACCTGGAGATCCTGCTGGGCCAGCTGGTGAACCTGGTCAAGGACGGCGAGACCGTCCGGATGAGCAAGCGCAAGGGCAACTTCGTGCTGCTCGGGGACCTCACCGAGGCCGTCGGTGCCGACGCCGCCCGCTACGCGCTGGCCCGGGCCTCGGTGGACCAGCAGATCGACCTCGACCTGGACCTGTGGAGCCGGCAGTCCAGCGACAACCCGGTCTTCTACGTCCAGTACGCACACGCCCGGATCTCCTCGCTGTTGCGCGGTGCCGCCGAGCTCGGCATCGCGCTGGGCCCCGCGGACGACGTCGACGCCACCGCACTGGCCCACCCGCGGGAGACCGACCTGCTGCGGGCCATCGCCGAGTTCCCCCGGGTGGTGACCGCCGCGGCCGAGCTGCGCGCCCCGCACCGGGTGGCCCGCTACCTGGAGGAGCTCGCCGGCACCTACCACCGGTTCTACGACTCGTGTCGGGTGCTGCCGCGCGGGGACGAGGAGTCCACCCCGACGACCGTGGCCCGGCTGTGGCTGTGCGCGGCGACGGCGACCGTGCTGCGCAACGGGCTGACCGTGCTCGGCGTGCACGCCCCGGAGCGGATGTGAGAGCGCACCCGGCAGGTCCGCTGCACGGCAACCTGACCCCGCCCTCGGCTGCCGGCGCCCCGCCGGCCTCCCTCGGCGAACTGGACGCGCGGGTCTGGCCACGCGGGGCGACCCGGGTGGACGGCGAGCTGCACCTGGCCGGCCGGTCGGTCACCGACCTGGCCCGCGAGCACGGCACCCCGCTCTTCGTCCTGGACGAGGCGGACTTCCGCGGCCGCGCCGCGGACTTCGCGACCGCGTTCGCCGGGGCCGACGTGCACTACGCGTCCAAGGCGTTCCTCTGCGGTCAGGTGGCCCGCTGGGTCGCCGAGGACGGGCTGCACCTGGACGCCTGCAGCGGCAACGAGCTGTCGGTCGCGCTGGCCGCGGGCTTCCCGGCGGAGCGGATCGCGCTGCACGGCAACAACAAGTCGGTGCCGGAGCTGGCGCTGGCCGTGGACGCCGGCATCGGCCACGTGGTGCTGGACTCCTTCGACGAGATCGACCGGCTGGTGCCACTGGCCGCCGCCCGGGTCGCCGCTGGCGGGGCGCCGGTGCCGGTGCTCATCCGCTCGACCGTGGGCATCGAGGCGCACACCCACGAGTTCATCGCCACCGCGCACGAGGACCAGAAGTTCGGCTTCTCCCTGGCCACCGGCGACGCGCTGGCGGCCGCGGTGCGGGTGGTGGGGGAGCCGGCGCTGGAGCTGGCCGGGCTGCACAGCCACATCGGCTCGCAGATCTTCGACACCGCCGGCTTCGAGGCCGCCGCGCACCGGGTGGTCGGGCTGATGGGCGCGGTCCGGGACGCCACCGGCGTCGTGCTGCCCGAGCTCAACCTGGGCGGCGGTTTCGGCATCGCCTACCTGCCCGACGACGACCCGGTCGCCGCCGAGGACGTCGCGGTCAAGCTGCGCTCCATCGTGGCCGCGGAGTGCGCCGAGCTGGGTCTCGAGGTGCCCCGGCTGGCCGTCGAGCCCGGTCGGGCCATCGCCGGGCCCGGCACGGTGACCCTCTACGAGATCGGCACCATCAAGCCGGTCCGGCTCGGTGCCTCGGGCTCCCCGGGGACGCCGATGGTGCGCAACTACGTCTCGGTGGACGGTGGGATGAGCGACAACATCCGCACCGCCCTCTACGACGCCAACTACACCTGCGTGCTCGCCAACCGCGTGTCGACCGCACCGCCGGCACTGTGCCGCGTGGTCGGCAAGCACTGCGAGAGCGGCGACGTGCTGGTCAGGGACCTGTGGCTGCCCTCGGACGTGGTCGCTGGTGACCTGCTCGCGGTGGCCGCCACCGGGGCCTACTGCTGGTCGATGGCCTCGAACTACAACTACCTGCTCAAGCCCCCGGTGGTCGCGGTGCGGGACGGGGTGTCGGCCGAGATCGTCCGACGGCAGACACTGTCGGACGTGTTCGCCCTCGACGCCGTGCTCGCCGGCCTGCCGGCCGACTCGCCGGCCCCGTCGCAGCC
>JAOPVM010000246.1 GCA_025966215.1 Klenkia sp. | reverse complement strand
GGCCCCGGACGGCGAACTTGGACGACAGGTACAGCACCCCGCCGCGACCGGGGTGGTAGGACGACGTCGACTCGGTGAGCAGGACGACGGCGTCGCCGGCGGCCTGCAGGTGCGGCAGGGCCGCTCGCACCGACTGCAGGTGCGAGAGCACGTTGGTCCGGAAGACCTCGTCGAAGGCGGTGTCGAGCACCTCGGGATCCAGGTCGACGATGCTGCGGTAGTAGTCGAAGACGCCGACGCAGTTGACCAGCACGTCCAGTCCACCGAACGCCGCGACGGCCGCGGCGACGGCCTCCTCGTTGGCCGCGGGGGTCGTGGCGTCCCCGACGGTGACGGGCACGTCGGGCAGCGCGTCCTGCAGCGCCCGGCACTTGTCCGGGTCCCGCTCGAGCACCGCGACCCGTGCGCCCTCGGCGAGGAAGGCGTCGACGACCGCGCGTCCGATCCCCGACCCGGCACCGACCACGAGGGCCCGCCGGTCGGTCAGCCAGCCGGTGCTCACTGGCTGCCTCCCTCGAGGGTCTCCGGTCCCCCGCCCTCGCGGACCGAGCCGTCGGTCACCACGCCGGCGGTCGCCTCGGGAACCAGCGGCCCGAAGGGATTGCCTATCATGGCCGAGAAGGTGGCGGTGTTCTGCCAGGTCAGCGCCTCGACCTGCATGGGGTCCAGGGCCACCCACTGGCCGGACTTGGGCGACTCGACGAGCAACCGGGACCCGTTGCGGGTGTCCACCCGGCGGACCCGGACCTCGGCGAACTCGTTGGCGATGGTCAGCGGCTCGCCGCGGGAGCCGTGCAGCAGCGCAGCGCGCTCGGCGGCGGCCCGGCGGGCGGCCGCGGCGTCGACGTCCTCGCCCTCCCAGGACAGCGGTTCGCGGGGGGCGCTCACAGGAAGATCGCCAGGTTCTGCATGCGCATGACGGAGTCGTCGACCGAGATGACCCGGCGGGCGAGCTTCCACCGTCCGTCGACCAGTCGCAGCAGGTCCTCCCGGCCGGCGGAGACGAAGGACCCCTCCCGCACGTCGCCCCGGCTGCGGAAGAGCAGGGTGGCCGACTCCACGACCAGGTGGTCCTCGGTGTCGGCGACGAAGGTGCGCACGTTGGTCAGGTGGTGCCGCAACCGGGACGGCGGGTCCTCGGTCCAGGCGTGCTCGGTGAGGAACCGGGCCACCCGACGGGACAGGGAGTACTTGTCCTCGTCGAAGTGCGCCATGCCCCGGGCGGTGTCGTACCCGGCACCCAGGGCCGTGGTGACCCGCACCGGCATGAGGTAGTGCACGTCCTCGGTGATCAGCTCGAGCCAGTCCTCGTAGGCCTGCGCGTCGAGCAGCCACGCCTCGTCGACCAACCAGTGGTGTGCCTGCAGGTGGCGGGGGTCGTCGAAGGGCAGGCTCGACCCGGCCCGCTGCACCCGGGAGGCGTGCCGGCCCAGCGCCGACTGCTCACTGAGGGTCTCCGGCGGTCGACCGGTGGGGTCGGGCGGGGCCTGCGGCAGGTCGGTGCTCATGCCTGCGCCACCGCCTCCCCGGCCGGGAGCACCGTGTCGTCCGCGCCGGCCGACGGGCGGCCGGCGGTGTCCACGGCACCGCTTCCCGGACCGCCCACCTCGAGGGTGGCCGCCCGTACCGGGGGACGGTCCAGGTCGTCGGCCCACCGGGTCAGCAGCGCCCGCTGGTTGTGCTCGGAGTAACCGGTGCGTGCCTCGCCCGGGCCGTGGAAGGCATCGGGGCCCAGCGCCGGGCTGACCGGCTGGTCGTCCTGGAGCAGCCCCATCCGGCTGTTGAGCAGCAGGCGGCGGGCCATCGAGCCGGCGGCGGTGTTGGTCAGGGAGACCCAGTTCTCCACGTCGTCCTGCTCGAACATGCCGGTCGAGCCGAAGCACATGAGGTAGGCCTTGTAGCTCAGCGCCTTGAACTCCTCGGGCGCCTCGGCGTCCACGGCGAACCAGGACAGCACCTCGGTCTCGTCCTCGCTGATCGGCTGCCACTGCCGGATCGAGATGAAGGGCAGCACGTCCTCGGACTCGCCCACCCGCGGCCAGTTGTGCACGAAGGAGAGGTTCGGGTAGATCGACGCCGCACTGATCATGAAGCCGTCCTCGCCGATGACCTGCAGCTGCTCCGCAGAGAGCTGCTCCTTCATCCGGTCGACCATCTCCTGCGGGTACCCGACGTAGCGCAGCCGCTCGTCGAGGTCGCCCTCGGGCAGCTTGTACGTCGTCCCACCGCCGGCGCCGGCCCAGTAGGTCGCGCCGTCCTTGCGCTTCTCGGCCTTCGGCTCGCGGAACAGACCGATCTCCACGACCGAGGTGTGGGTCTGCGGCGTGTGGTACATGTCCCCGGCGAAGTTCTCCGCGCCGATCTTCCAGTTGGCTTTCACCCGCCAGCGCTGCGGGCCACGCAGCTCGATGCCGCTGGCCGACTGCTTGGTGTAGTAGTCCAGGTAGAAGCGGAAGTCGCCGAGGAAGTCCTCCAGCGGCGGGGCGTCCGGGTCCAGGGACACGAAGATCATGCCGTTGTACGTGGCCAGCTTGGGGGCCGGCAGCAGCCGCTGGCCCTTGCGGGCGAAGCCCTCCTCGCCGCCGTAGGCGTCCTTGTGGAAGGGCAGGCCCACGATCCGGCCGTCGTTGCGGTAGGACCAGCCGTGGTAGGGGCAACGGAAGTGGCTGGCGTTGCCGACCTCGGCCCGGCACACCTGCATCCCGCGGTGCAGGCACATGTTGAAGTGCGCGCGGATCTCGCCCTGCTCGTCGCGGGTGACGATGAAGGAGTCCTCGAGCACGCGGCGCACCACGTAGTCACCGGGCTGCGCGATCTCCGACTCGTGACCGACGAAGACCCAGGCCCGGGAGAAGACCCGTTCCTTCTCCAGCTCGAAGACCTCACGGTCGTTGTAGATGTGCGCCGGGATCATCCCGCGGCGGACGTCGGCGAGGACGCCGGTCTGGTCGGTCATCGGTTGCCTTCCCCTCACGAAGCATTCTCTGCAGATCAGAGGTTGTCTCTCTCCAGTAGAGACTGCTGGCGTCGGTGCGTCAACCCGGTCACTCGAGGACGACGGTGACCGCCGTGGGTCTCGGTGTAGGACACCAGCTCGTCCACGGACTCCTCGCCCCCGATGCCCGCGGCCTAGACCCCGCCGAAGGGACGCTCAGGTGCTGGGCAGGATGAACACCAGCCAGGTGAGCACCGGAGCGGTGACGACCATGGCCATGCCCCAGGCGAGCATCGTGCGGAACAACGGGCGTCGGTCGGCCTCGGGGGCGTTGGCCAGGGTGAGTGCGCCGACCGAGGAGAACGGCGTCGAGTCCACGACGGTGGCCGAGATGGCCAACGCGATGACCATGGCGGTCACCCCGAC
>JAOPVM010000227.1 GCA_025966215.1 Klenkia sp. | reverse complement strand
GAGCCCTGACCGGGGGGCGTCCTGCCGCTAGCGCTGGTAGAGGGCCTCGACCTCGTCGCCGTACTCCTTCATCACCACACCGCGCTTGAGCTTGAGGCTCGGCGTCAGGGTGCCGTTCTCCTCGGTGAAGTCGACCCCGAGCACCCGGTACCTCTTGATCGCCTCGGCGTGGGAGACCGCCTTGTTCGCCTCGGCGACAGCGGCGTCGAGCTCGGCCAGCAGCTCGGGGTCGCGGCGGAGCTGCTCGGCGGTCAGCGACTGGTCCTTGCCGGTGGCCTTGAGCCAGGCCGGGAGGGCCTCGGCGTCGAGGGTGACCAGCGCGGCGATGAAGGGCTTCTGGTCACCGACCACGATGCACTGGCTGACCAGCGGGTGGGAGCGCAACCGGTCCTCCAGCACCGCGGGGGCGACGTTCTTGCCGCCGGCGGTCACCAGGATCTCCTTCTTGCGCCCGGTGATCTTCAGGAAGCCCTCGCTGTCGAGCTCGCCGATGTCCCCGGTGTGGAACCAGCCGTCGGCGTCGATGGCCTCGGCGGTGGCCTTCTCGTTCTTCCAGTAACCGCGCATGACGATCCCACCGCGCAGCAGCACCTCGCCGTCCTCGGCGATCGCGGCGTCGGTGCCGGGCAGCGGTCGTCCGACGGTGCCCATCCGGAAGGCCGCGTCGTGGTTGACCGCGGCCGCCGCGGTGGTCTCGGTGAGCCCGTAGCCCTCGTAGACCGTCACGCCGATGCCGCGGAAGAAGTGGCCCAGCCGTTCGCCGAGGGGCGCGCCACCGGAGATGGCCCCCACGCAGTTGCCGCCGAGGGCGGCGCGCAGCTTGCCGTAGACGAGCTTGTCGAAGACCCCGTGCGCCAGCTTCAGCTTCAGCGACGGGCCGCCGGTGTCCTGGGCACGCGACCACTCGATGGCGGTCTGCGCGGCCTTGTCGAAGATCTTGCCCTTCCCGCCGGCGTCGGCGGTGGCCTTGGCGGTGTTGTAGACCTTCTCGAACACCCGGGGGACGGCGAGGACGAACGAGGGCTGGAAGCGGCCGAGGTCGCCGACCAGGTCCTTCACGTCGGGGGTGTGCCCCAGCACCGTGCGGGTCTTGATCGCCCCGACCTGCAGCACCCGGGCCAGCACGTGCGCCAGCGGGATGAAGAGCAGCAGCGACCCGTCCATGTTCATGAACCGGCCCAGCAACGTCATGCCGTTGCCGATCTCGAACAGGAAGTTCGCGTGCGTGAGCTCGCAGCCCTTGGGTCGGCCGGTCGTGCCCGAGGTGTAGATGAGGGTGGCCAGGCTGTCGGGGGACAGCGAGGCGCGGCGGGCGGCCAGCTCGCTGTCGGGCACCTCGTCGCCGGCGGCGGACAGCGTGCCCAGCGCGTCGTCGTCGATGACCCACACCGGCCCGAGCTCGGGGGCCTGGTCGCGGACGGAGTCCACCGAGGCGGCGTGCTCGCTGCTCTCCACCACCACCGCGCGGGCCCCGGAGTCGGCGAGGATCCAGGCGATCTGGTCGGGCGAGGAGGTCTCGTACACCGGGACGACGACGGCGCCGGCGGTCCAGATCGCGAAGTCCAGGACGGTCCACTCGTAGCGGGTGCGGGCCAGCAGGGCGACCCGGTCACCGGCCTCGACCCCGCCGGCGACCAGGCCCTTGGCCACGGCGCGGACCTGCTCGGCGAACTCGGCGTGGGTCACGTCGACCCACCGGTCACCGACCTGGCGACGCAACCCGACGCGGGAGCCCGCCTCGGCGGCGTTGGCCGTCACCATGTCGGGCAGTGCCTCGTCGGGGCCCACCGTGTAGGTGGGGGGAACGCTCAGCTCGCGCACGCCGGTCCTCTCCTCCCCGCGCGGCGGTCGGCGCCGTCGCCGTACCGTCTGCGGACGCGGGATCGTGACCACCCAACCTACCGGCTCCGGGCTACCGGTGAGTAGGTGACGTGGGGCAACGAGTCCTGCAGGTCCGGGGGGAGGGGGTCCCCGCGTACCCTCCCGCGCATGGCCGACCAGTCCACCCAGTCGATCGTCGTCGACGCCCCGGCGTCCGACGTGATGGCCGTGATCGCCGACTTCCCCGCCTACCCGCAGTGGGTCGCGGCGGCCCGCACCGTCGAGGTGCTGGCCACCGGCGCCGACGGCCGGGCCGAGCAGGTGCACTTCGTGCTCGACGCCGGTGCGGTCTCCGACGACTACGTGCTCGCCTACACCTGGGACGGCGACCGGCAGGTGCGCTGGACCCTCGTGCAGGGCCAGATGCAGAAGCGGCAGGACGGCAGCTACACCCTGGTCGAGACCGCCGGGCGCACCGAGGTCACCTACGCGATCACCATCGACCTCTCCATCCCGATGATCGGGATGATCAAGCGCAAGGCGGAGAAGGTCATCCTCGACACCGCGCTCAAGGAGCTCAAGAAGCGCGTCGAGGCCTGACCCGGCGGTGCGCACCCTCCTCGTGACCGGCCCCGGTGGGGCCGGCACCTCCACCGTCGCCGCGGCCACCGCGCTGGCCGCCCAGGACGCCGGCGACCGGGTCGTGCTGCTGGGCACGGCCCCGCCGGTCGTCCCCGGCCTCCCGGTGACGGTGGTCGACGGGCAGCGGTCGCTCGGGGACGCGTGGTCCTCGCACGCCGGGGAGCTCGCCGCGCTGGTCCCGCTGCTGACCCTTCCCCCGGCCACGTCGGTCGTCGCGGTCCCCGGCGCCACCGAGGTGGCCGTGCTGGTCGCCCACGGCCGGTTCGCCGCGGCGGGGGAGACCGACCTGGAGGTGCTAGACGTCGGCCCGCTGTCCACCGCGCTGGGGGTGCTCGCGTTGCCGGACACCGTCCGCTGGTGGCTGGCCCAGGCGGCCCCGCCCCGCGTGCGGGTGCTCGCCCAGGTGGGGACGACGGTCGCGCGGGGGCGGCCCGGCGCGCTGGAGGCCGCGCTGGCCGCGGTCGGGGCGCTGGAGGAGCTGCTGCACCTGCTGCCCACGGGGTCCGACGTCCACCTGGTGCACGCCCCCGAGCCCGGAGCGGCCGGCGTCGTCCGCCGCGCCGCCACCGCGCTGGGTCTGCTGGGCCACCCGGTCGCCTCGGTGACGCTGTCCCGGGTGCTGCCCGCCGGCACGGGGGAGTGGTCGGCCCGC
>JAOPVM010000220.1 GCA_025966215.1 Klenkia sp. | reverse complement strand
GCCTCGATCCGGTCGTCGGGCAGCACGGCGTTGCGGCGCAGGAAGTCGGCGTCCTCGGTCGTGTAGATGTCGTTGGTGACGACGGCCAGGTCGTACTCCGCGCCCAACGTGCGGCACAGCGCGGCCGCCAACGCCGTCTTGCCCGATCCCACCGGACCGCCCAGGCCCACCCGCAACGGGCCGTGCCGGTGCCCCCGGGTCGCCGGGTCGGCGTAGGGGTCCACGTAGTCGTCGAGGTTGTGGTCAGGAGGCAAAGAACCGGTCCTTCCGGGAGGCGTGCACCTCGGCCAGCAGGTCGAGGAGGGGGTCGGTGTCGGCGGGCAGCCAGGGGTCCGGGGCCGGCTCGGCGGAGACGGCGTCGACGTCGGGGCTCAGCCGGGCGGTGACCGTGGCGACGGTGATCGGGTCCATCGCGAGCAGCCGTTGCGCGGCGGTGGCCGGACCGGTGATCGACAGGTAGGCGGCAGCCGCCGCGGCATCCCGCGCGGTGAGACCGCCGGCCGCGGCCGCGACCCCGAGGGCCACCGGGTGGTGCGGCCGGTCGGGCAGCGCGTCCCAGGCCGGGTGCGGCCAGGCCCGCCGCCCGACCCGGACCAGCCCGCGGCCCTGCTGCCGGGAGGCCTGCCGCAGTGCCGGGGACGGCGTCCGCGCCTCCGCTTCGGCGTCGAGGGCGCCGAGTGCCGTCTCCGCCCCGGTCAGCACCGCGTCGCAGGAGGCCGCGGCGAGACCGGCCGCCACCCTCCCCGAGGTGGTGAGCCGGCGTCGCAGGAAGGTCTCCAGCGTGCGCGGGTCGTGCACCACCCCCGCGGTGATCGCCTGTTCGACCCCACCGGAATGGGTGTGGCCCCCGGCCGGGAGGCGGGAGTCGGCGAGCGCGAGCAGGGCAGCGGTCACGTCAGAAGAGGAAGTAGCGCTGGGCCATGGGCAGCTCGGCGACCGGTTCGGGGTCCCAGACCTCCCCGTCGATGGACACCGTGAAGGTGTCCGGGTCGACCCGGATGTCCGGCAGGGCGGTGTTCTCCGGCATGTCGGCCTTGCCCAGCCGGCTGGTGTCCGAGACAGCGACCAGTCGCCGGTCGACCGCCAGCCGATCGGCCAGTCCGTCGTCGAGGGCGGCCTGGGCGACGAAGTGCATCGACGTCATCGCCGGCACCTTGCCGTAGGCGCCGAACATCGGTCGCGGGTAGACCGGCTGCGGGGTGGGGATCGAGGCGTTCGCGTCGCCCATCTGCCCCCAGGCGATCATCCCGCCCTTGAGCACCACGTGCGGCCGGACACCGAAGGTCTTCGGGTCCCAAAGCACCAGGTCGGCCAGATTGCCCGGCTCGACCGAGCCCACCTCGCCGTCGATGCCGTGCGCGACCGCGGGGCAGATCGTGTACTTGGCGACGTACCGGCGGGCCCGGGCGTTGTCGGCAGCCCCGTCCCCGGCCAACGGCCCGCGGCGGCGCTTCATCACGTGGGCGGTCTGCCAGGTGCGCATGACGACCTCGCCGACCCGGCCCATCGCCTGGGCGTCGGAGCCGATCATCGAGATGGCCCCGAGGTCGTGCAGCAGGTCCTCGGCCGCGATCGTGGTGGGCCGGATCCGGCTCTCCGCGAAGGCGAGGTCCTCCGGGACCGAGCTGTCGAGGTGGTGGCAGACCATGAGCATGTCGAGGTGCTCGTCCAGGGTGTTCACGGTGTGCGGTCGGGTCGGGTTGGTGCTGCTGGGCAGCACGTTGGGGTGCCCGGCCACCGTGATGATGTCCGGTGCGTGCCCGCCCCCGGCACCCTCGGTGTGGTAGGCGTGGATGCTCCGGCCACCGATCGCGGCCAGGGTGTCCTCGACGAAGCCGGCCTCGTTCAGGGTGTCCGAGTGCAGGGCCACCGGGACCCCGTGCCGGCCCGCGACGGTCAGCGCGGCGTCGATCGCGGCCGGGGTGGACCCCCAGTCCTCGTGCAGCTTGAACCCGCTGGCCCCGGCTCGCAGCTGCTCCTCCAACGAGGCGTGCGAGACGGTGTTGCCCTTGCCCAGCAGGGCCACGTTGACCGGCCAGACGTCCATCGACTCCAGCATCCGGGCCAGGTACCAGTCGCCGGGGGTGATCGTGGTGGCCTTGGAGCCCTCGGCCGGTCCGGTACCACCGCCGATCAGCGTGGTCACCCCCGATCCCAGCGCGGTCGGCACGATCTGCGGGCAGATGAAGTGCACGTGGCAGTCGACGCCACCGGCGGTGAGGATCTTGCCGTTGCCCGAGAGCACCTCGGTGGCCGGACCGATGACGAGGTCGGGGTGGACGCCGTCCATCGTGTCGGGGTTGCCGGCCTTGCCCAGCGCCACGATGCGACCGTCCCGGACACCGACGTCGGCCTTGACCACGCCCCAGTGGTCCAGCACCACCGCCCCGGTGATCACCAGGTCGGGGGCACCCTGGGCCCGGGTCGCTCGTCCCTGGCCCATGGACTCGCGGATGACCTTGCCGCCGCCGAACACGGCCTCCTCACCAGCCAGGCCGGGGCCGCCGGAACGGTCCTCGGTCACCTCGATGAGCAGATCGGTGTCGGCAAGCCGGATGCGGTCGCCGGTCGTCGGGCCGTAGAGCTGTGCGTATCGCTCGCGGGAGAGCCGGACCATCAGCCCAACCCCCCGGCTGCGGTCAGCCCCGGCACGACGCGGGCGCCGGCCAGAGGCACGAGGACGACGGTTCTCTCGATGCCGGGCTCGAAGCGCACCGCGGTACCGGCGGCGATGTCGAGCCGGTGGCCGTGCGCGGCGGCCCGGTCGAACACCAACGCGACGTTGGCCTGGGCGAAGTGGAAGTGCGATCCGACCTGGACCGGCCGGTCACCGCCGTTGTGCACCTCGAGCTCACGACGCGGTGCCCCCGGCAGTGTCTCGATGGACCCCGCGGCCGGGATGACCTCGCCGGGGATCACGGGATCGGGTGGTGGACGGTCACGAGCTTCGTCCCGTCCGGGAAGGTGGCCTCCACCTGCACCTCCTCCAGCATCTCGGGGACACCGTCCATGACGTCGTCCCGGGTGAGCACGGTGCGACCGGTCTGCATGAGCTCGGTGACCAGGACACCGTCCCGCGCCCCCTCGAGCACGTGGTCGGTGATCAGGGCGGTGGCCTCCGGGAGGTTGAGCTCGAGACCGCGGGCCTGCCGGCGGCGCGCCAGCTCCGCGGCGTAGCTGAGCAGCAGTCGCTCCTGCTCGTGGGGGGACAGGTGCACCGGTCGACCTCCTCGTCGGGTTCCGAGGACGCTAACCCGGGGGTGTGACAGTCCTGTTGCGGGCGCAGTCCCGGCCGGCGCAGGTCAACGCAGCCCCCACCCGACCTGCCGGTGGACCGTCACAGCAGGAGCCCCACCACGACGAGAAGCGCCCGTCCCGTCAGGAGTCCTGATGGGAGGGGCGCTGGTCGTGGTCCCGGGGACCGCGGTGTCCGGGTGGGTCCTGGAACGCCGACACGGGGCCACAGCCGTAGCTGTGACCCCGTGTCGGGAATGATGTCCGGCGGCGTCCTACTCTCCCACCCAGTCCCCCGGGCAGTACCATCGGCGCTGAGAGGCTTAGCTTCCGGGTTCGGAATGAGACCGGGCGTTTCCCTCTCGCCATGACCGCCGTAAC
>JAOPVM010000198.1 GCA_025966215.1 Klenkia sp. | reverse complement strand
AGGGTCAGCGCGAGCGGTCCGGCCTCCGCGGCGGCGGCGGCGAGCGCGGCGGCCAGCAGGTGCGGCACGTGGCTGATCGCGGCCACCGCGGCGTCGTGCTCGGCCGCGGTCACCGGCACCACCTGCGCACCGACGGCCAGCGCCAGCTCGGCGACCCGCAGCCAGCGGGGCAGCTCGGTGTCCGGTTCCAGGCAGACCGCCCAGCGGGCGCCGCGGAACAGCTCGGGGTCGGTGGCGGCGTGGCCGCTGCGCTCGGTGCCGCACATCGGGTGCCCGCCGACGACGCGGGTGCCGAACCGCGCGCGCAGCTCGGCCAGCACCGGGGCCTTCACCGAGCCCAGGTCGGTGACGGTCGCGTCGGCGTCGACGTCCAGGCCCTCCAGGGCGGTGGCCAGCACCGGCAGCGGGGTGGCCAGCACGACCACCCCGGACAGCTCCCGGCCGATGGTCACCCCGCGGGCGGCGGCGGCGTCCCGGGCGGCCGGGTCGGTGTCCCAGCCGGTCACCGGCCTGCCTGCGGCCACCAGCGCGGCGGCCAGCGATCCGCCCAGCTGGCCCAGCCCCACGACGGCGACCGGGGGCGCGGGCATCGTCGGCACCGGGAGCCGGCTCACCGCAGTTCCTCCGGGGCCGGCGTCGGGCCGGCCGGTCGGGTGCCGGGCCCGCCGACGGGTGGGGGAGGCGGGGGAGCGGCGTCGGCGTCGACCGGGGTGAGCTGCATCGTCGGCGGGGCAGCGGTCGGCGTCAGCTCCCACTCGCGGCCGGTGCGGAACACCCGGGCCAGCGCGGTGGCCACCATCCGGCCGTCCTGGGCACGCGCCTCGACCCGGTAGACCGCCGTCCGGCTGCTGCGGTGCAGCTCGGTGCCCTCGGCGACCAGGTGGTCCCCCGGCCGGCCGGGGGCGAGGAACTCGGTGTGCACGTCCTGGGCGACGGCGACGGTGCCGTGGCTGTTGCTCACCGCGGCGTGCACCACGTCCAGCAGCGCCATCGTCGCGCCGCCGTGCGCGGTCCCCACCGCGTTGAGCTGCGCCGGCCCGACGGTCATCGACGCCCGGGCGTACCCCGGCGACACCTGCTCCAGGGTGATGCCCAGGTGGGCGGCCAGCGGGTCGGCGGCCAGGGCGGCGAACAGCGCCGGCGGGACGTCGGGGGCGGGCGCGGTGCTGTCGGGGTCGGCCACGTCGGCGATGATCGCACCCATGACTCCGCAGTCGTGCCTGCTCACACCCCTGCCGGGGACGGGCCTCCGATGACCGACCCGTTGACCGAGGTGCTGCCCTCCTGGGCCGTCCGGGTGGAGAAGAAGGCCGACCGCTGGCACGTCGAGCTGCTCGCCCAGGACGCCTCCGACGAGCTGCCGGTGCTGGAGCGGGCGCTGGGTGAGCCGGGCGCCAGCTGGCCCGGGCCCTACGTGTTCGTGGTGGACACCCGGCTGTACTTCGTCGCGCTCACCCACGGCCCCGGCGGGATGGTCCGGGCGCTGATCAGCGACGTGACGTTGCAGGAGTGGGTGCTGGCCAGCGAGGTCGTCGAGCGCTACGGCATCGAGGTCGACGAGGACGCCACCGACGACGACGACGAGGACGGCTTCCCGGCCGGCGACCTGGACCTCTTCTCCGACGGCGGGCTGCCCGCCGCGCAGCTGCAGCCGATCCTCACCGCCGACCTGTGGGCCGACGAGATGGTCGCCGCCGTCGCCACCCGGCTCGGCTTCGCCGACGAGCTCGCCGCGGCGATCCGCCCGTGACGGTCACCGCGGTCGTCTTCGACCTCGGCGGGGTGATCACCTCCAGCCCGCTGGCCGCCTTCCACGACTACGAGCGCGACGCCGGCCTGCCGGTGGGGCTGATCGCCCGGCTCAACACGGAGAACGCGCACGCCAACGCCTGGGCGCGCTTCGAGCGCAGCGAGCTCGACCGCGACGGGTTCGCCGAGGTCTTCGAGGCGGAGGCCCGGGCTGCGGGGTACGACGTCGACGCCACCCGGGTGCTCGCCGCGCTGACGGGGCCCGTGCGCCCCGAGGTGGTCACCGCCGTCCGGCACCTGGGGGCGGCGGGGGTCCCCCTCGCCCTGCTGACCAACAACGCCGCCCCGATGGACCCGGCGACCGAGCACGGGGCCCTGATGGAGCTCTTCGACGTCGTCGTGGAGAGCTCGGTGGAGGGCATCCGCAAGCCCGAGCCCGACATCTACCCGCTCACCCTGGAGCGGCTGTCCCGCGCCGTCGCCCGGGAGATCGACCCCACCGAGGTGGCCTACCTCGACGACCTGGGCCCCAACCTCAAGCCGGCCCGCGCGCTGGGTTGGCAGACGGTCAAGGTGGTCGACCCCGCCGAGGCGCTCGCCGAGCTGGCCCGGCTCACCGGGGTGCGGCTGGCATGACCCCCGAGCAGGCGATGGACCGGGCGCTGGAGCTCGCCGCCGGCGCCCCGGGCTGGGGGGACGCCCCGATCGGCGCCGTCGTCCTGGGGCCCGACGGTGCGGTGCTGGCCGAGGCGGCCAACGAGCGTGAGAAGACCGGCGACCCCACAGCGCACGCCGAGGTGCTCGCGATGCGGGCCTCGGCG
>JAOPVM010000455.1 GCA_025966215.1 Klenkia sp. | reverse complement strand
GTACATGCACATCACCGACCCCGAAGAGCGCGAGTGGCTGCAGCAGCGCATCGAGGTCAAGCACGACAGCCCCGACCGGGCCAAGCAGAAGCACGTCCTGGGTCGGCTCAACGCCGCCGAGGCCTTCGAGACCTTCCTGCAGACCAAGTACGTGGGGCAGAAGCGGTTCTCCCTCGAGGGCGGTGAGTCCGTCATCCCGCTGATGGACGAGGTGCTCGTCGCCTCCACCGAGCACGGCCTCGAGGAGGTCGCGATCGGCATGCCGCACCGCGGCCGGCTCAACGTGCTGGCCAACGTGCTCAACAAGCCCTACGCGAAGATCTTCGGGGAGTTCGAGGGCAACATCGACCCGGGCACCGTGCAGGGCTCCGGCGACGTGAAGTACCACCTCGGCGCCGAGGGCACGTTCCAGCACCCGGCCCGGGACGCCTCGATCGCGGTCACCCTGACGTCGAACCCCAGCCACCTGGAGGCGGTCAACCCCGTCCTCGAGGGCATCGTGCGGGCCAAGCAGGACATGATCGACAAGGGCGAGGGCGGCTTCACCGTCCTGCCGCTGCTGCTGCACGGCGACAGCGCGTTCGCCGGGCAGGGCGTGGTCGCCGAGACCCTGAACCTGTCCCAGCTGCGCGGCTACCGCACCGGCGGCACCGTGCACGTCGTGGTGAACAACCAGGTCGGCTTCACCACCAGCCCGGCCGCGGCGCGCTCGAGCCTGTACTCCACCGACGTCGCGCGGATGATCGGTGCGCCGGTCTTCCACGTCAACGGCGACGACCCCGAGGCCTGCGTCCGGGTCGCCCGGCTGGCCGTGGACTACCGGCAGGCGTTCCGCAAGGACGTCGTCATCGACCTGGTCTGCTACCGCCGGCGCGGACACAACGAGGGCGACGACCCCTCGATGACCCAGCCGCTGATGTACGACATCATCGACCGCAAGCGCTCGGTCCGGAAGCTCTACACCGAGGCGCTGGTCGGCCGGGGCGACATCACCCTGACCGAGGCCGAGGAGGCCCTGAAGGACTACCGCGGGCAGTTGGAGCGGGCCTTCTCCGAGACCCACGACGCCCGCGACTCCTCCACCCCCGAGCCGGTCGTGGACCAGCGGCCCTCGGCGTCGGCGAAGACCGCGATCACCACCGAGGTCCTCAAGACCATCGGCGACGCACACGTCTCGCTGCCCGAGGACTTCACCGTCCACCCCAAGCTGCAGAAGATGCTCGAGCGGCGCGCGGCCATGGTCAGCGAGGGCGGCGTCGACTGGGCGATGGGCGAGCTGCTGGCCTTCGGCTCGCTGCTCATGCAGGGCGTGCCGGTGCGGCTGGCCGGTCAGGACTCCCGCCGCGGCACCTTCGTGCAGCGCCACTCGGTGCTCATCGACCGGGAGGACGCGAAGGAGTACACGCCGATCTCCAACCTCACCGAGGACCAGGCGAAGTTCTTCGTCTACGACTCTCTGCAGAGCGAGTACGCCGCGGTCGGGTTCGAGTACGGCTACTCGGTGGCCAACCGCGAGGCCCTCGTCCTCTGGGAGGCCCAGTTCGGCGACTTCGTCGACGGCGCCCAGCTGATCATCGACGAGTTCATCTCTTCCGGTGAGGCCAAGTGGGGCCAGCAGTCCGGCGTCGTCCTGCTGCTGCCGCACGGCCTGGAGGGCCAGGGTCCCGACCACTCCAGCGGTCGGCCCGAGCGGTTCCTGCAGCTGTGCGCGGAGAACAACATGACCGTCGCCAACTGCTCGACCCCGGCGAACTACTTCCACCTGCTGCGTCGGCAGGCGCTGTCGGAGACCCACCGTCCGCTGGTGGTCTTCACGCCCAAGTCGCTGCTGCGCGCCAAGGCCGCGGTCAGCGCCGTCGAGGACTTCACCGAGCAGAGCTTCCGGCCGGTGCTGCCCGACCCGGGCGTGGGCGGGGAGCCACTGGACGACGCCGCCGTGCGCCGGGTGCTGCTGTGCACCGGCAAGGTCGCCTACGACCTGCTGGCCGGCCGGGAGTCCGAGGGCGTCGCCGACATCGCGGTGCTCCGGGTCGAGCAGCTGTACCCGCTGCCGGCCAGCGAGCTCGTCGAGCAGCTGCGCCGCTACCCCAACGCCCAGGAGGTCGTCTGGGTGCAGGAGGAGCCGGCCAACATGGGTGCCTGGCAGTTCATGGCGGTCAACCTGCCCGCCGAGCTGCCCGCCGGGAAGACGCTGTCGGTGGTCAGCCGCAAGGCCTCGGCCAGCCCGGCCGTCGGCTCGGCCAAGGTGCACGAGGCCGAGCAGAAGGACCTCGTCGCCCGCTCGCTCGCCCCGTAGGCCGTCGTGTACTTCACCGACCGGGGCATCGAGGAGCTGGTCACCCGCCGGGGTCAGGAGGAGGTCTCCCTCTCCTGGCTGGGTGACCAGCTGCAGGCCTTCGTCGACCAGCACCCCGACTTCGAGGTGCCGGTCGAACGGCTGGCGACGTGGCTGGCCCGCGGCGGCACCGACGACGGCGACGACCTGGACGACCTGGACGACTGAGGGACTACCTTCCGGTCCCGTGACCGGCCTCCCCCTCACCGCGGCCCCGGGTCTGACCCGGGGCACGCACCTGGGATACGCACTGGGGTCCGTCGGCACCGCTGCGTTCGGCACCGTGCCCGGTCTGCTGCTGCTCTACTACCTGACCGACGTGCTCGGGGTGGGGGCCGGCATCGCCGGCCTGGTGGTCTTCGCCCCCAAGGTCTGGGACGTCCTGCTCAACCCGTGGGTGGGAGCCCGGTCCGACGCCACCGACAGCCGGTGGGGGCCACGCCGGCCGTGGATGCTGGCCGGCGGGCTGACGCTGCCCCCGTTGTTCGTGCTGGTCTTCGCCGGGCCCGGGGCTCCGCCGTGGCTGGCCGCCACCTGGGTGGCCGTGACCTTCCTGCTGGCCGCCACCGCGTACGGCCTGTTCCAGGTGCCCTACGTGGCGCAGCCGGCGGAGATCACCCTGGACCCGGGCGAGCGCTCCACCCTGGTGTCCTGGCGGGTCGCCGCGCTGGCCGTCGGGATCCTGCTGGCCGGGGCAGGAGCACCCGAGGTCCGCGACCTGGCCGGTGGTGGCCGGGCCGGTCACCTGGCCATGGCCGGGTTCGTGGCCGTGCTGCTGGCCGTCGGCATGCTCGGGGCCGTCGTCGGGACCCGCAACGCCCGCACCCTCACCCGGGTCCGCAGCGAGGGACGGCTGCTGCACACCGTCCGGGTGGCTGCGCGGGTGCGGCCCTTCCGGCTGCTGCTCACCGGCTTCGTGGTCCAGGCGCTCGGGATCGGCGTCATGCTGGCCGGGGTGCCCTACTACGCCGAGCGCGTCCTCGGCGACGGCGGCGCCGGCACGACGCTGTTCCTCGCACTCGTCGGGCCGGCCATCGTGGTCATGCCGCTGTGGCTGCGGGTCGGGCGACGGGTCGGCAAACGCCTGGGCCTGCTGGCCGCCGGCACCGTCTTCGCCGTCGGGGCGGCCGGGCTCGCGCTGGGTGGCCCGGGGCGCACCGGTCTGGTCCTGGGCCTCGTGGTGCTGGTCGGGGTGGGCTACGCCGGGTTGCAGATGTTCCCGCTGGCGATGCTGCCCGACGTGGTGGGCGCCGACGAGGCCTCCTCCGGGCGGCGTCGAGCGGGGGTCTTCACCGGGGTGTGGACGGCGGCCGAGACGCTGGGCCTGGCCGTCGGCCCGGCGGTGCTCGGTGGACTGCTGTCCCTGGCCGGCTACCGGTCCTCGGTCGGGGACGCCGTCGTCACCCAGACCGACGCCGCCGACACCACCGTGTTGCTGTCCTTCAGCCTGCTCCCGGCACTGCTGGTGCTCGCCTCGCTGCCGTTCATCGCCCGCTGCCGACTGGAGCCCACCCCGTGACACCGCAGGACGTCCTGGCGGAGCTCACGGCGCTGGCCGACGGTGACGTGCCCACGCACGGCGGGGCCACCATGGCCTACGTCTACGACTCCGGGCTCCCCGAGGTCGACGCGCTCGCCGCCGGTGCCCAGGCGGCCTACCAGTGGACGAACGCCCTCGACCCCACCGCCTTCCCCAGCGTGGCCCGGATCGAGAACGACCTCGTGGCCGCGGCCGCCGCCCTGCTCGGCGGCGGGCGGGACACGGTCGGCACGGTCACCAGCGGCGGCACCGAGAGCTGCCTGCTCGCCGTCCTCGCCGCCCGCACCCGGTGGCGGGCCGCCCACCCCGACGACGACCGCCGTCCCCAGCTGCTGCTGCCGGTCACCGCGCACCCGGCCTTCCGCAAGGCCGCGCACCTGTTCGACCTGACCGTGGTCGACCTGGGCGTGGACCCGGACACCTGCCGGGTGCGCCCGGCGGAGGTCGCCGCCCGGCTGACCACCCGCACCGCCCTGGTCGTGGTGAGCGCCCCGTCCTACCCGCACGGCGTGCTGGACCCGGTCACCGAGGTCGCCGCGCTGGCCGCCGCGGCCGGGGTGCCCTGTCACGTGGACGCCTGCATCGGCGGCTGGCTGCTGCCGCACCTGGAGGCCGAGCCCTTCGACCTGTCGGTGTCCGGCGTGACCAGCCTGTCGGTCGACCTGCACAAGTACGGCTACGCCCCCAAGGGCGTCTCGGTGCTGCTGACCGGCGACCCGGAGTTCCGACACCGGCACTGGTTCGCCACCGCCGGCTGGCCCGGCTACCCGGTGGTCAACCCGACACTGGCCGGCACCCGCCCGGCCGGTCCGATGGCCGCGGCGTGGGCCGTGCACCGCTGGCTGGGCACCGAGGGGTACCGGGAGCTGGCGCTGGCGGCCCGCGAGGCGACGAGGGGCCTGGTGGCCGGGCTGGCCGGCGTCCCCGGCGTGCGGGTGGTGGGCACCCCGGCCGCGACCCTGGTCGCACTGGCAGGCACCGACAGCCTGGACGTGCTGCACCTGGCCGACGAGGCCACCGCCCGCGGCTGGCTGCTGCAACCCCAGCCGCCGTTCGCCCAGCCCGACGGGTCGGTCCTCCCCGCGACCCTGCACCTGACGGTCACCGCCGCCACGACCGACCGGGTGCCCGCCCTGCTCGCGGACCTGACCGACGCGGCGCAGGCAGCGCTGACCCTGGCCCCACCGGTCCCCGACCCCGGACTGCTCGCCGCGGCGGCCGACCTCGACCCGGCGACCCTGAGCGTGGCCGACGTCGACGGGCTGCTCCTCCTGGCCGGCCTGGACGGCGGCCCGCTCCCGACCCGGATGGCCCCGGTGCACGCCCTGGTCGCGGCCCTCCCCCGCCCCCTCGCCGAGCGCCTCCTGGCCGGCGTCCTCGACCGCGTCTACCGCCCCACGCCCTGACCAGCGCGCCCTGACCAGCGCGCCCTGACCACCCCACCCTGACCACCCCACCCGGGGCGCCTCCCGGGGGTGAGGCGGTCCGGCGGTGACCATGGGTGGGTGCTCGGTCACTCCCACGCCCTGTCCGGGCTCGCCGTCGGCGCGGCCACCCTGCCGATCGCCCCGCTGACCGGGACGGTCGCGCAGCTCGGCTGGGTCGCCGCGGTCGGCGGGATGTCCCTGTTGCCCGACCTGGACCAGCGCGGGTCGACGATCTCCCGGATGTGGGGCCCGCTGTCCGAGGTGCCCTCGGGCATCGTCGGTCGGCTCTCCGGCGGGCACCGCAAGGGCACCCACGACGCCCTCCTCGCCCCGCTGGCCTCCGGGCTGCTGGCCGCAGTGGCGTCCCGAGCGACCTGGGCCGCACTGCTGCTGCTGGCGCTGGCGATCGGGCTGGCCCTGCGCGCGCTGCACGTCGTCGTCCCCGGGCGGTTCGAGACGACGGTGATCGGCAACCTGCTGCTGTCCTGGGGCGGGGCCTGGCTGCTGCTGGCCCACAGCCCGAGCCCGACCTGGCTGCCCTGGGCGGTCGCGCTGGGGGTGCTGGTGCACGTGACCGGGGACTTCCTGACCTGCGGCGGGGTGCCGGTGCCGCTGGTCTGGCTGGCCCGCCGGCGCGCCACCGTCGCCTTCTCCCCCATGGAGACCGGCGGGTTCACCGAGAAGGTGGTGCTGGTGCCGCTGTTCGTCGTCGCCACGCTGGTGCTGCTGTGGTTGAACACGCCGGCGGCGGCCGTCCTGGAGGGACTGACCGCCGCCGGGTGAGGTCAGTCCCTGGTCACGCCCTCGGCCCGGGCCGCGGCGCCGACCGCGGCCGCGACGGCCTCGGCGACCCGGCGGTCCAGCGGCGAGGGCACGATGAAGTCGGCCCGGACGTCGTCCCCGACGACGTCGGCGATGGCGGTGGCCGCGGCCAGCTTCATCCCCTCGGTGATCCGGGTGGCCCCGGCGTCGATGGCACCGCGGAAGACGCCCGGGAAGGCCAGCACGTTGTTGATCTGGTTGGCCAGGTCGCTGCGCCCGGTGGCCACGACCGCCGCGTACGTCGCGGCCATCACCGGGTCGACCTCGGGGGTCGGGTTGGCCAGGGAGAACACGATGCAGCCCGGCGCCATGGCCGCGATGGCCTCCTCGGGCACCGAGCCCCCGGACAGCCCGAGGTAGACGTCGGCACCGGCGAGGGCCTCGACCATCGTGCCGCTGCGGCCCTCCGGGTTGGTGTGCTGCACCAGCCACTGCTTGGTCTCGGTCAGGTCCTCCCGGCCGGCGTGCAGCAGGCCCTTCGAGTCGGCGACGGCGATCTCGCCGATGCCGGCCTCGAGCAGGATCTTGGTGCACGCCACGCCCGCGGCGCCGGCCCCGGACACGACCACCCGCAGGTCGGCCAGCGGGCGACCGACCACCTTGGCGGCATTGCGCAGGGCCGCCAGGACGACGATCGCCGTCCCGTGCTGGTCGTCGTGCATGACCGGGATGGGCAGCTGTTCGCGCAGCCGGGACTCGATCTCGAAGCAGCGCGGCGCGCTGATGTCCTCGAGGTTGATCCCGCCGAAGGACGGCGCGATGGCCAGCACGGTGGCCACGATCTCCTCGACGTCGGTGGTCGAGAGCACGATCGGCACCGAGTCCAGCCCGCCGAACTCGCGGAACAGGCAGGCCTTGCCCTCCATGACCGGCAGCGAGGCGGTCGGCCCGATGTCACCCAGGCCCAGGACCGCGGTGCCGTCGGAGACGACGGCGACCACCCGGGGGGCCCAGGTGAAGCGCCGGGCGAGCTCGGGCTCGGCGGCGATCGCACTGGAGACGCGGGCTACACCCGGGGTGTACGTGAGGGCGAGGTCGGCGATCGAGGTGATGGCACTCGTCGGCTGCACGGTGAGCTTGCCGCCCTCGTGCACCGCGAACGCGGGGTCGTCGCTGAACCGGTCGAACGTGTCGGTGCCACTCTGCACTGAGCCCATGGGACCGGGAGCGTAGAGCAGGTTCAGCCCCGCCCGGAGGGCGCGGGGAGCCGACCGGGCCGGGGTGTGATGCGCCCCACCACCCGGCCGACGACGACGGCGGTCCCGAACGCGCGGCTGTCGTCGGTGACGAACGGGTTGTCGCCCTGCACCCAGTGCCCGCCGGGGACGGCGCGGACCACCCGCTTGACCACCAGCAGGTCCGGGCGGGCGGGGAAGCGGGCGAGCACCACGTCCCCGGGTGCGGCACCGCCGCCACGGCGGACCAGCAGCCGGTCGCCGTGCCGCACGGTCGGGCTCATCGAGGGCCCGGCGACTCGGGCGAGCACCCAGGGCGAGGGCAGCCCCGGGACGTCACCGGGGGGCCCACTGCTCGACATGTCGGGTCTGATCACCACGAGTAGTGTCGCGCACGACCCATCCCCACGAGCTCCGGAGGGACGACCATGCGTCTGTTCACCCTGTTCACCGCCGTGGAGGCCACCGCTCACTGCGACCTCCCCTGCGGCGTGTACGACCCCGCCCAGGCCCGCATCGAGGCCGAGTCCGTCAAGGCCCTGCAGGAGAAGTACCAGGGCAGCGACGACGAGGTCTTCAAGACCCGGGCGCTGATCATCAAGGAGCAGCGCGCCGACCTGGTCAAGCACCACCTGTGGGTGCTGTGGACCGACTACTTCAAGCCGCCGCACTTCGAGAAGTACCCGCAGCTGCACGAGCTGTTCAACAAGGCCACCAAGCAGGCCGGTGCCTCCGGTGCGAAGCAGTCGGTCGACCCGGCCGAGGGGCAGAAGCTCCTGGACTACATCGCCGAGATCGACACGATCTTCTGGGAGACCAAGGCCGCGGCCTGACCCTCCTGACGAACGGTGCCGGGCTGCCCCTCACGGGCAGCCCGGCACCGTCGTCTCCGCCTCTCGACGAACCCGGTGACCCCATGGACGACTGCCCCCGGCTGGACCTGCACCGCCTGCTCGAGAGGGTGGAGGCAGCCGCCCCGGTCGACGCCGTCACCGTGGTCGCCGCCGAGCTGTCGGCCGTGGTCTCGGCCCGGGCGGTCTCCTTCCTGATCGCCGACTTCAGCGGCCACGCCCTGGTGCGGCTGGGCACCGTGCTGCCGTCCACGACGACGACCCGCAGCTCGGGCGTGGAGAGCGCCCACACCGTCCCCCTGGAGGACTCCCCGCACGGCGAGGTGCTGCGCACCCAGCAGAGCCGGGTGCTCCCGCACTCCGACGGCGCCCTGGTGCTGGTCCCGGTCACCGACCGCGGTGACGCCCTCGGGGTGCTCGAGCTGACGCTCCCCACGCCCCCGGACGACGAGGTGCTCGCCGAGCTGTCCGCAGCCGGGCACGCCCTGGCCTACGTGCTGATCGCCAACCGTCGGCACACCGACCTCTTCGAGTGGGGCCAGCGGACGACGCCGTTCTCCCTGGCGGCGGAGATCCAGCGCCGGCTGCTGCCGGCGTCCTTCACCTGCGAGGCCGGGCAGTTCACCGTGTCCGGCTGGCTGGAGCCCGCGGCGACCGTCGGCGGGGACACCTTCGACTGGTCGCTGGACCGGCACACGCTGCAGATCTCCATCACCGACGCCGTCGGGCACGACGTCGCGGCTGCGCTGCTGGCCACGCTGCTGGTGGGCAGCCTGCGCAACGAACGCCGGCGGGGCACCGACCTGGCGACCCAGACCCGGGTGGCCAACGACGCGGTGGCCGCCCACCTGCCGCCGGGGCAGTTCGTGACCGGCCAGGTGCTCCGGGTCGACCTCACCTCGGGGCGCGCGGTCGTGGTGAACGCCGGGCACCCGCTGCCGCTGCGCCTGCGGGACGGGGTGGTGGAGGAGGTCGAACTGGAGGTCGACCTGCCCTTCGGTGTCGAAGCGGGCACCGAGTACCGGTTGCAGGAGTTCGACCTGCAGCCCGGGGACCGGCTGGTCCTGCTCACCGACGGCATGCAGGAGCGCGAGGCCGCGGTGATGGACGTGCACGGAGCACTGGCCTCCTCCAGCGGGCTGCACCCGCGTCAGGTGGTGCACGCCCTGGGCGCAGCCGTCGTGCGGGCCACCGGCGGCCACCTCGACGACGACGCCACCGTGGTGTGCCTGGACTGGTACGGCGGGGACCTCCGTGCGCGGGAGAGCCACAGCGGCGCCAGCCCCGAGCACGCCTCCCGCTGACCGGTCGCCCGCCGCGTGCCCCGGTAGCCTCGGACCTCGATGCGCATCGACCCGGCCGGCTGGCCCTTCATCACCGTGCCGCTGGCCCCCGCCCTCGCCCTGGGCGCCGCC
>JAOPVM010000127.1 GCA_025966215.1 Klenkia sp. | reverse complement strand
TCCTCGACGGCGGAGAACTGCGGCCGGCCGACGCCGGTCATCATCCGGGTGGTGCACATGGCGCCGGGGCCCACGCCGACCTTGACGACGTCGGCGCCGGCCTCGATCAGGTCGCGGGTGCCGGCGGCGGTGACCACGTTGCCCGCGACGACCGGGGTGGACCCGGCGACGGAGCGGGCGGCACGGACGGCCTCCACGGCCTTGGCCTGGTGGCCGTGCGCGGTGTCCACGACGAGGACGTCGACCCCGTGGGAGAGCAGCGCCTCGGCCTTGCCGGCGACGTCGCCGTTGATGCCGACCGCGGCGGAGGTCAGCAGGTGGCCCGCGGCGTTGAGCGCGGGGGAGTAGAGCGCGCTGCGCAGCGCGCCCTTGCGGGTGATGACGCCGACGAGGCGGTCGCCGTCGACGACGGGGGCGGCGTGCACCCGGGCCTCGGAGAGCACGTCGAAGACCTTGGGCAGGTCGGTGCCGGCCGGGATGGTCAGCGGGTCGGCGGCCATCACCTCCGACAGCTGGGTGAACCGGTCGACGCCCTGGCAGGCGCCGTCGGTGACCACGCCGACCGGGCAGCCGTGCTCGACCACGACGACCACGCCGTGCGCGCGCTTGGTGAGCAGCTGCAGCGCCTCGGCGACCGTGGCGGTGGGGGCCAGGGTGATCGGGGTGTCGTAGACGGGGTGCCGGTCCTTGACCCAGCCGACGACCTCGCCGACGACGTCGGTCGGGATGTCCTGCGGGAGGACGGCCAGGCCGCCCCGGCGGGCGATGGTCTCGGCCATCCGCCGGCCGGAGATGGCGGTCATGTTGGCCACCACCACCGGGATCGTGGTGCCCACCAGGTCGGGGGTGGTCAGGTCCACCTCGAGCCGGGAGCCGATGGTCGAGTCGTTGGGGACCATGAAGACGTCGGCGTACGTGAGGTCCGTGGCCGGGCGCTGGTCGTTCAGGAACCGCATGACCCCATCGTCGCGCACCCCGGCCGACCTCGACAGGGGCGCCCCGGTCGGAACGGTGGTGGGTCGTCGGTGGGGTCGGTGGCCGGCGCGGGCAGCGTCGGTCGGGCCGTCTCCAGCGGGCGCAGCAGGTCGTCGGGCCGGAGCCGGTGGTGATCGCGCACGTCTCGCCCGACGGCTCGTGGCGCGTCCCGACGTCCCTGGACGCACGGGCCGCCGCCGAGCCGGTGCCGATCGGGGCGGGCATCGCCCGGCTCGTGGATCGTGCCCGCCGACGACCCGGTGAACGCCGTGGTGGGGGCGGCGGCGACGGCCTGCCACGTCGCGCTGGGCTGCCGGGACCACTCGCTGCTGGACTTCCGGATCGACCCCGACGGCGCCCCGTGGTTCCTCGAGGCCGGGCTGTACGACTCCTCCGCCCGGCAGAGCGATCCCGACGATGGCCCGGGCCGCCGGCACCGAGCTGCCCGAGCTGTTCGCCGCCGGGGTCGCGGGCGCCCTGGCCCGCTGAGCCCGGCACCTACGATCGACGCGTGATCGACCTGCGACTCGTCCGCGAGAACCCCGACCTCGTCCGCGCCAGCCAGCGGGCCCGGGGTGCCGACGAGTCCCGGGTGGACGCCCTCCTGGCCGCCGACGCCGAGCGCCGCGCCGCCGTGCACCGCGCCGACCAGCTCCGGGCCGAGCAGAAGTCGGCGTCCCAGGCGGTGAAGAAGGCCACCCCCGAGGAGCGCCCCGCCGTCCTCGAGCGGGCGAAGGCCCTGTCCGCGGAGGTCAAGGCCGCCGAGGACGCCACCCGCGCCGCCGACGAGGCGCTGCGCGCCGCGCACCTGGTGATCGCCAACGTCGTGGCCCCCGAGGTCCCGCCCGGCGGTGAGGACGACGCCGTGACGATCCGCACCGTCGGTGACGTGCCGAGCTACGACTTCGAGGTGCGCGACCACCTCGACATCGGCACCGCGCTGGGCGCGATCGACATGGAGCGCGGCGCCAAGGTCTCCGGCGCCCGGTTCTACTTCCTCACCGGCCCCGGCGCGCTGCTGGAGTTCGCCCTGGCCCAGCTGGCCATCACCCGCGCGGTGGCCGCCGGCTTCACCCCCGTCGTCGCCCCCGCGCTGGTCGGGCCCAAGGCGATGGAGGGCACCGGCTTCCTCGGCGAGCACGACGAGGAGGTCTACCGGATCGAGCGCGACGACCTCTACCTCGTCGGCACCAGCGAGGTCGCGCTCGCCGGCATGCACGCCGACGAGGTGCTCGACCTGTCGGCCGGGCCCAAGCGGTACGCCGGCTGGAGCTCCTGCTTCCGCCGCGAGGCCGGCTCCTACGGCAAGGACACCAAGGGCATCATCCGGGTGCACTGGTTCGACAAGGTCGAGATGTTCAGCTTCTGCGCCCCCGAGGACGCCGAGGCCGAGCACCTGCGCCTGCTGCAGTGGGAGGAGGAGTTCCTCCAGGCCCTCGAGCTGCCCTACCGGGTGGTGGACATCGCCGCCGGCGACCTCGGCACCAGTGCGGCCCGCAAGTTCGACATCGAGGCGTGGTTCCCCACCCAGGGCACCTACCGCGAGCTGACGTCGACCTCGGACTGCACCACCTTCCAGGCCCGGAGGCTCTCGATCCGCTCCCGCGACGCCGACGGCAGGCCGCAGACCGTCGCCACCCTCAACGGCACGCTGTGCGCCATCGCCCGCACCATCGCCTGCCTGCTGGAGGTGCACCAGCAGGCCGACGGCTCGGTGCACGTGCCGGTCGCGCTGCGCCCGTGGCTGGGTGGCCACGCGGTGCTGCGCCCCGGCATGTCGCTGGTGCCCACCGCGTGACCGCACACGTCCCGGCCCGCGCCGCCAACACGCTCCCGAAGCACTCCGGCGGTGAGGGCAGCGACCTGGTCGTCGAGCTCGGCGACCTCGGGCCCTGGCGGCCCAAGCTGGTCGCCACCGACCTCGACGGCACGCTGCTCACCAGCCAGGGCGTGGTCAGCGACCGCACCCGCGCCGCGATGGACGCCAGCTGGGCGGCCGGCGTGCCCGTCGTCGGCGTCACCGGCCGCGGCCCGCGGCTGCTGGACAGCGTCCGGACGATGCTCGGTGGCCGCGGGGTCGCCGTCCTCGCCCAGGGCGGCTTCGTCGTCGACCTGGACACCGACGAGGTGCTCCGCACCGTCGGGCTGCCCCGGGACGAGGCGCGCGCCGTCATCGCCGCGATCGAGGCGGTCACCGGACCGTTGATCATCGCCGTCGAGGACGCCGCCACCCAGAGCGAGGCGCTCCGCCCGCTGCGGGTGCAGCACGGCTTCGACTGGCCCTACCCCGAGCCCGCCGACCTGCTGGCCCGCGAGCACGTGCTGCCCGACGGGCCGGTGCTCAAGGTGTTCCTGCGCTCGGAGACCCTCGGCCAGGACGAGCTGCTCGCCCTCGCGCTCTCGGTCACCGACCCCTCGGCCGCCGAGGTCACCCACGCCGGGCTGGGCTTCATCGAGGTGCTGCCGCCGGGGATCACCAAGGCCACCGGTCTGGCGATCGCACTGGAGCGCTTCGGCGTCCCGATGTCCGACGTGGTCGTGTTCGGCGACATGCCCAACGACCTGCCGATGATCCACGCCGTCGCCGCCGCCGGCGGGCGGGCGGTCGCCGTAGCGAACGCGCACCCGGCCGTGCAGGCCGCCGCCAGCCACCGCACCAGCGGTCACGACGTCGACGGCGTCGCCCGCTACCTGGAGGCCCTGCAGTCGGAGGTGCGACCGTGAGCGACTGGAAGCCCAAGCTGATCGCCAGCGACATGGACGGCACGCTGCTGCGCAGCGACGAGACCGTCGCGCCGGCCACCCTGGAGCAGATCCGGCTCTGGGGGGAGGACGGGGTGCCGTTCGTGCTGGCCACCGGCCGCCCGCCGCGCTGGATGGTCGACATCCGCGAGGTCATCGGCTCGGGGACCGCGGTGTGCTGCAACGGCGCGGTCATGCTCGACCTGGGGGCCTTCGAGGTCGTCCACGAGCGCCCCGTGGCTCCCGAGGTGCTGCAGCAGATCACCGCCGGGCTGCGGGCGGCCCAGCCGGGCACCTGGTTCGCCGTGGAGTACGGCCTGGAGTTCCGGCACGAGCCGGTGTACCAGCCGCGCTGGGACGTGAACGCCCCCGGCGTGGCCCAGGCCACCCTGGAGGAGATGGTCTCCGCGCCGGTCGCCAAGCTGCTGGCCCGGCACGAGGACCTCTCCCGCGAGGAGTTCATCGCGCTGGTCCACGAGGTGGTCGGCGACCTGGCCACGGTCACCAACTCCTCCTCCGACGCCCTCGTGGAGATCTCCGCGCTCGGTGTCAGCAAGGCCACCGGGCTGGCCGACGTGTGCGCCGAACTCGGCATCACCGCCGGGGACGTCGTCTTCTTCGGCGACATGCCCAACGACGTCGCGGCCTTCCACTGGGTGCGCGAGGGCGGCGGCCGCGCGGTCGCGATGGGCAACGCCCACCCCGAGGTCCTCGCCGCCGCCACCGACGTCACCGACACCAACGACGAGGACGGTGTGGCCGCGTTCCTGCGGTCACTGCACTAGGCGGGCACCCGGGGCGGCGAGGGTGGTGGCCTGCCCGTGACGGCCGTCGTCGTGCTGGCCGGGCCGGACGCGTCAGCGGCCGCGGTCGGTGCGGCGCTCGCGGTGGTGCTGGCCCTGACCTCCCCGCACGTGCGTGCGGTCGTTGCCCTCGGCCGCTCGGCCCGTCAGAGGTACTGACCGCCGCCGGGCTGCTGGGATGTGCCGGGCTGCTGGGGGGAGCCGCCGGGCAGGGCCTTGCGGCGCATCTCCTCCAGCTGGGCGCGGGCGGCCATCTGCTGGGCGAACAGCGCGGTCTGGATGCCGTGGAAGACGCCCTCCAGCCAGCCGACCAGCTGGGCCTGGGCGATGCGCAGCTCGGCGTCGGAGGGGGTCACGCCGTCGGTGAAGGGGAGCGTGATCCGCTCCAGCTCCTCGCGCAGCTCCGGCGCCAGGCCCTTCTCCAGCTCCCGGATGGAGGAGGCGTGGATGTCGCGCAACCGGTTCCGGCTGGCCTCGTCCAGGGGCGCGGCGCGGACCTCTTCGAGGAGCTGCTTGATCATCGTGCCGATCCGCATCACCTTGGCCGGCTGTTCCACGAGGTCGGCGATCCCGCCCTCGCCGTCGGCGGGCATCGGCATGCTCCCGACGGGCTGACCGTCCGGTCCGACGACGACGACCTGCTGCTGCTCCTGGCTCCCGGGCCCTGCTGCTGTCATGCCCTCATCCTGCCCCCCGCGGGTGGTTGCTGAACGTGACGGATCGACCCCTCACCGCGTCACCCGTCGAGTTAGGGTCTGCACCATGTCACCGGGGGCCGCACGGCTGGACGTCGCGCGCGTCCGCGGGCTCTTCCCCGGGCTCTCCGACGGGTTCGTGCACGCCGACGGTCCGGCGGGGTCGCTGGTGCCCGAGAGCGTGCTGCGTGCGGTCACCCAGGCCATGCGGGTGCCCATCGCCAACCGCGGCGGGGTGTTCCCCTCCTCGGCCCGGGCCGAGCAGCTGGTCAGCGGCGCGCGGTCGGCCGTCGCGGACCTGGTGGGCGGGGTCCCGCAGGGCGTCGTCCTCGGCCCGAACATGACCTCGCTGACCTACACGATGGCCCGCACGCTGGCCAAGACCTGGCGGCCCGGCGACGAGATCGTGGTCAGCCGGCTCGACCACGACGCGAACGTGCGGCCGTGGGTGCAGCTGGCCGAGGAGGCCGGTCTGCTGGTCAAGTGGGCCGAGGTGGACATCGAGTCCGGCGAACTGCCCGACTGGCAGTACGACGAGCTGCTCACCGACCGCACGAAGCTGGTCGCCGTCACGCTGGCCAGCAACGCCATCGGCACCCGGCCCGACGTGCGGGCCATCGCCGACCGCGCCCACCAGGTCGGCGCGCTGGTCTACGTCGACGGCGTGCACGCCGCCCCGCACGGGCTCATCGACATCGCCTCGACCGGTGCGGACTTCCTGGCGCTGTCGGCCTACAAGTGGTGCGGCCCGCACGTGGGCGCCCTGGTCGCCGACCCCGCACTGCTGGAGTCCCTCGTGCCGGACAAGCTGGTGCCCTCCTCGGACCGGGTGCCGGACAAGTTCGAGACCGGCACCCCGGCCTTCGAGCTCTACGCCGGGGTCTCCGCGGCCGTCGACCACCTGGCCGCCCTCGCCCCCGACGCCACCGGCACCCGCCGGGAGCGGCTGGCCACCTCGCTGGCCGCGGTCGGGCGGTACGAGGCCGAGCTGTTCGACCGGCTGGACCGGTCGTTGCGCTCGATGGCCCACGTCCAGGTGCTGGGCTCACCGCTGTACCGCACGCCGACCCTGTCGTTCACCGTCTCCCGGATGCGCCCCCGCCAGGTCGCCACCGAGCTGGCCAGGCAGACGATCTGCGCCTGGGACGGCGACTACTACGCCCGCGAGCTCTTCGACGCCCTCGGGGTCAACGAGACCGGCGGCGCCGTGCGGCTGGGGCTGCTGCACTACAACACCGTCGAAGAGGTCGACCACATGATCGAGAGCATCAGCGCCCTGCGCTAGTTCACCAGCAGGACCTTGCCGATGTGCGAGCTCTCCTCGAGCACCTGGTGGCCCTCGGCGGCGCGGGACATCGGCAGCCGCCGGTCCACGATCGGTCGGACGACGCCGCGCTCGACGTCGGGCCACACGTCGTGCCGCACCGCGGCGACGATGTCGGCCTTGGAGTGCCGGCCCGTCGCGGGGCGGCCGCGGAGCGCAGTGGCGTGCACGGTGCCCCGCTTGCGCAGCAACGTCCCCAGGTCGAGCTCGCCCTTGACCCCGCCCTGCATGCCGATGACGACGATCCGGCCGTCGGGGGCCAGGACGTCGACGTTGCGGGAGAGGTACGCAGCACCCATGTTGTCCAGCACCACGTCGGCCTGCCCGACCGCCTCGACGAAGTCGGTCTCCCGGTAGTTCACGAGCACCTCGGCGCCGAGCTCGCGGCAGAAGTCCAGCTTCGCCTGGCTGCCGGCCGTCGTCGCCACCCGGGCGCCGGCCCGGACGGCGAGCTGGATGGCCATCGTGCCGATGCCCGATGAGCCGCCGTGCACCAGGAACGTCTCCCCGCGCTGCAGCCCGGCCAGCATGAACACGTTGGACCACACGGTGCAGACCACCTCGGGCAGTGCCGCGGCGGTGGCCAGCTCGACCCCGGCGGGCTTGGGCAGGACCTGCCCGGCCGGGACGGCGACCCGCTCGGCGTAACCACCCCCCGACAGCAGGGCGCACACCTCGTCGCCGACCTTCCAGCCGGTGACGCCCTCGCCGACCTCGGAGACGATCCCGCTGCACTCCAGGCCCAGGATCTCGCTGGCGCCCGGGGGTACGGGGTACCTGCCCTGGCGCTGCAGCAGGTCGGCCCGGTTCACCGCGGTGGCGACGACGTCGACGACGACCTCACCGGGCCCGCAGACCGGGTCGGGGGCCTCCCCCCAGACCAGGACCTCGGGGCCACCGGGGGACTCGATCGTGATCGCGCGCATGACCTCGACGGTAGGCCGCACCCGGCGAGTGCGCGGCCGGTGGTGTTCGTCGTCGACGAGCCGCTGCTCACCCGGCTGCGGCTGGGCCCCGTCGAGGTGCACCCGTGGCCCTGGCCGCGCCGCCCGCATGCCGGGGGGACCGGGTCCTCCAGCGCCGGGCGGAAGGGCCTGCCCCGCACCCGCCGACCGACATCGGCGGGTGCGGGACGGGGATCAGGCGACCGGTCGCTCGAACGTGACCAGCACGCCCTCGCTGCTGCCCGGCCCGATCCGGCCCTTGACGTCGGCAGAGGTGACCGACTTCAGCTGCCAGCCGTCCTCGGCGTGCTGGTTGAGCACCTTCTCCAGCTTGTCGCCGCTCATCTTGCCCCCGAGCATGCCCTCGCGGAGCTCGGCGACCTTGTACTCGTACCGCTGCTGTGCCATGGGACTCCGTCCTCGCGGCCGGGCTGCTCCCGGCTCGGGTGCATCGTGTCAGCGGGCGCGCAGTTCCTTGCGCAGGATCTTCCCGGCGGCGGACTTCGGCACCGCGTCGATGAACTCGACCAGCCGGATCTTCTTGTGCGGGGCGACCTTCTCGGCCATGTAGGCCTTGACCTCGTCCTCGGTGATCTCCGTGCCGGGGGCACGCACGAGGAAGGCCTTGGGCAGCTCCTCACCGGACTCGGCGTCCTTCACCCCGATGACGGCGGCGTCGGCGATCTGCGGGTGCCCGATCAGCACGGCCTCCAGCTCGGCCGGGGCCACCTGGTAGCCCTTGTACTTGATCAGCTCCTTGACCCGGTCGACCACGGAGTAGCGGCCCTCGGCGTCGACCATCGCGACGTCGCCGGTGTGCAGCCAGCCCTCGCCGTCCAGGGTCTCGTCGGTGGCCTTCTGGTTGTTCAGGTACCCGAGCATCACCTGCGGTCCGCGGACCCACAGCTCGCCGCGCTCGCCGTCGGCGGCGTCCCCGCCGGTGGCCGGGTCGACCAGCCGGCACTCGGTGTTGGGCAGCGCGTAGCCGACCGAGCCCTTGGGGACGTCGGAGGCGCCGGCGGGCTCGGTGCCGTGGTCGGGGGTGGTGTGGCTGACCGGGGACAGCTCGGTCATCCCGTAGCCCTGCGCGACGACGACGCCGTCGTCACCGGTGCCGGCCAGCGTGCGCAGCCGGTTCTGGGCCGCGAAGGCCAGCGACTCGTCCAGCGGGGCCGCGCCGGAGGTCACCGACCGCAGCGAGGACAGGTCGAACTGCTCGACCAGCGGGTGCTTGGCCAGCGCCAGCAGGATCGGCGGGGCCACGAACGCCCGGGTGACCCGGTGGTCCTGGATCGCGCGGAGGAACTGCTCGAGGTCGAAGCGGGGGAGCGTGACGACGGTGCCGCCCCACTGCAGGCCCTGGTTCATCAGCACGGTCAGCCCGTAGATGTGGAAGAACGGCAGGACGGCGATGATCCGCTCGTCGCCGTCGTGCAGGTCGATCAGCGGCCGGGTCTGGGCGACGTTGGCGACCAGGTTGCGGTGGGTGAGCATCACGCCCTTGGGCAGGCCGGTGGTGCCGCTGGAGTAGGGCAGCGTGACCAGGTCGGTGGCCGGGTCGATGTCGACCTGGGCGGCGGGTGCGCCGCCGGTCAGCAGGTCGCGCAGGCTGTCCACGCCCTCGGCGCCGTCGAGCACCACCAGGTCGGTGACCCCGGCCTCCTCCATCGCCGGGCGGGCCCGGTCCAGGAACGGCGAGACGGTGACCAGCAGCTTCGCGCCCGCGTCCTTCAGCTGGAAGGCGATCTCGTCGGGCGTGTAGAGCGAGTTGACCGGGCTCATCACGCAGCCGGCCGCCGCGATGCCGTGGAAGACCACCGGGAACCAGATGGTGTTGGGGGAGAAGACCGCGACGACGTCGCCCTTGCCCAGCCCGCGGGCGTGCAGGGCGGCGGCGAAGCGCTCCACGTACGCGACGAGCTGGCCGTGCGTGATCGTCTCCCCGGACAGCCCGTCGACCAGCGCCGGGGCGTCACCCAGCTCGGCCGAGCGGGCCAGCACGTAGGCCGGGACCGGCAGGTCGGGGATCTCGACGTCGGGGAAGCGACTGGCCAGGGCCACGGGTGTTCCTCCTCAGGAGCGGGCGTACGTGACCCCAGTCTCACATCCGCCGGAGGTCGTGACCCGCCCGGGTTACCGGTGAGTAGCCCTCAGCGCGGCCACAGCACCGACTGCGTGCACCGGAACAGCGCCAGCGTCTTCCCCGACCCGGCGTCGCTGACCACGGCGTCCCAGACCTGCGTCGTCCGGCCGGCGTGCACGTTGGTGGCGACGGCGGCGATCCGGCCCTCGCGGGCGGTGCCCAGGTGGTTGCTCTTGAGCTCGATGGTGGTGAAGCCGCTGGCGCCCTCGGCCAGCAGCGCCCGGGTGGCCAGGCCGCAGGAGGTGTCGGCGAGCCCCACGACGGTCGCGGCGTGCAGGTAGCCGTTGGGCGCCAGCAGCTCGGGCCGGACGTCGAGGTGGCTGGTCAGCCGCCCCGGCTGGTGGCTGTCGATCACGATGCCCAGCAGCCCGGGCAGCGTGCCGGGCAGCAGCGCGTTGAGCTCGTCGGCGGTGTGGAACCCGGTGGCGGCCATGGTCGGCAACCTAGCGCTGGACCAGCCGGTCGCTGCGCAGCAGCGCGTGCACCCCGACGGTCCGGTTGACCACCTGGGTCACCCGCAGGTCGACCAGCACCGAGGCCAGCGCCAGCGCCTGGGACCTCCCGTACCCGTGCAGCGCCCCCATCAGGTCCAGGACGGCGTCCAGGGCGTGCCCGGTGGCGGTGTCCAGGTCCTCGGCCACGCCCATCGCCACCCAGCCGGCCGGGGTGTCGGCGACCGGGGTGCGCAGCGTGAGCCCGTGCAGGTCCTCGAGCACGTCCACGGTCAGCGTCGCCTCGACCGGGGACTCGATCGCCGTCCCGCTGACCTCGCCGTCGCCCTGCGCGGCGTGCCCGTCGCCGACGCTGAGCAGCGCGTCGGGCACGGTCACCGGCAGGTGGAGCGTGCTGCCGGCGACCAGCTCCCGGCAGTCCAGGTTCCCGCCGTGCCAGCGTGGCGGCACCGTGGAGTGCCGCCCGGGCTCGGCCGGGGGCAGGCCCATGACGCCCAGGAAGGGCCTGGTGGCGACGCGGTGGCCGTGCTGGTCCACGGCGGTGTCGCCCTCGATCGTCCAGCGCAGCACCACCGGGTCGGCCAGCACGCCCAGCCGCCGGTTGAGCGGGGTGTCCCGCAGGCCGCAGTACGTCGTCCCGAACGCACCCGCGACCACGGCGTCCACCCGGACGGCGAGCACCTGCCCCGGGCGCGCCCCGCGGACGGCGATCGGCCCGGTCAGTGCGTGCCCGGTGCCCGGCTCCCACGCCGGGTGCCGTGGGCGCGTCGCCAGGTCCCCGCCGTCGAAGGGGCCGGTGGACCAGCCGGAGTCCAGGCAGCCGACGGTGACCGTCGTCCCCGGGTCGACCGTCAGTGCCGGCGGCAGGTCCGGGTCGAACCAGCCGTGCAGCGTCCCGGCGGTGGGGTCGAGCCTCACACCAGCGCCTGGTTGACCAGCTGGCGCAGGTGCGAGCGGATCGGCAGCGTGCTGGAGGGCAGCAGCTGCGTGTAGAAGGTGACGGTCAGGTCCTCGACCGGGTCGACGTAGAAGGCCGTGGACGCCGCCCCGCCCCACGAGTAGTCGCCCACCGAGGCCACCGTCCCGTAGCGCGCCGGGTCGAGCACCATCGAGAAGCCCAGGCCGAAGCCGACACCGCGCAGCGGGGTCTCGGCGAACAACGGCCGGCCGTAGGTCTCCAGGTCGACGTCGCCCGGGATGTGGTTGCGCACCATGTGGCCCAGCGTGCGGGAGCCCAGGACCCGGGTGCCGTCGGGGGCGACGCCACCGGCCCGCAGCATCTCCACGAAGCGCAGGTAGTCACCGGCGGTGGAGACCAGCCCACCGCCGCCGGAGAGGAACGCGGGCCGCTGCCTCGCGGCCGGCTCGAACGCGGCCAACGGGACGACGCCCGGGCCGTAGAGGCGGGCCAGCAGTGCCGGGTCGTCCCCCGGACGCAGGCCGAAGGACGTCTCGGTCATCCCGAGCGGGCCGAACACCCGCTCGGCGAACACCTCGTCCAGGGGCTTGCCGGCGACCACCTCGACCAGCCGGCCCAGCACGTCGGTGGACACGCCGTAGTTCCACTCGCTGCCGGGCTGGAACACCAGCGGCAGCGCCGCCCACTGGCGGGTCACCTCGGCGGAGTCCGCGCCCGGCGGGGTGCCCCACTCGTGCCCGGCGGCCCGGTACATCGCGTCCACCGGGTGGGTGTGGTGGAAGCCGTACGTCAGCCCGGCGGTGTGGGTGAGCAGGTGCCAGACCCGGATCGGTTCGGTGGCCGGCTCGGTCACCGGTCTCGCAGAGCTCCCGGCGACGTAGACCCGGGGCTCGGCGAACTCCGGCAGCCACCGGCTGATCGGGTCGTTCAGCTCGAACGCACCCTCCTCGTACAGGCTCATCGCCGCGACCGAGGTGACCGGCTTGGTCATCGAGACCACGCGCCGGATCGTGTCCGGGGTGACCGGCAGGCCGGCCTCGACGTCCCGCATGCCGCGCGTGCCCACGTGCGCGAGCCGGCCGTGCCGGGCGACGGTGACCAGGAAGCCGGGCAGCGCGCCCTCGTCCACCCAGCGGGCCAGTCGGGCGTCCAGGCGTGCGAGGCGGGCGGCGTCGAGGCCGACGTCGGCAGGGTCGGTCTCCACGGTGAGCACGGACCGCATCCTGCCCCCGGACGTGCGTCGGCGCCCGCCCCGAGGGATCCGGGACGGGCGCCGACGAGGAGTGCCGCTACTTCACGGGGACGGCGGCAGCGGCCTTCTTGAGGTTCGAGCCGGCGGTCAGCTTCGCGGTGTTCGAGGCGGCGATCTCGATGGACTCACCGGTCTGCGGGTTGCGGCCCGTGCGGGCGGAACGCGAGCCGCGCTCGAGGGTCAGCAGACCCGGCAGGGCGATCTTGTCGCCGCGGGTGAGGGCCTCGACGAACTCCTCGCCCAGGGCGGCGATGACGGAGTCGACGGTGGTGGCGGGGACGTCGGCGCGCTTGGAGATGGCGGAGACGAGTTCGGCCTTGTTCACGGTGGGTTCCTCTCGGTGGTCTGGTGGCCTGCCACGTGGGGCGGGCCTCCCCGGTCGTCCGGGTGGACGTCCGGGGCCTCCGCGGGGTTCCTGGCGGGCCGGTCCCGGCTCGCTCCGGCGCCCCGTGGGCGGTCTGGTCGACCACGTCGTCGACCAGGGACGTCAGGCACGGTGCCATGCCGACCTGCGGATTGGCCAGCGACAGGCCTGGTTTTCCGGGGATCCGGTGCCCCAGGAGGTCTCCCGGGCCCCTTCGGACCCCACCGGCCACGCAGCGTGAGGGAACGGTCCGACGTAGGTTCGGGGCATGCCTCAGCTCCCCGGGACCGATCTCACCGTCAGCGACCTGTGCTTCGGCGGCAACGTCTTCGGGTGGACCGCGGACGAGGCGACGTCCTTCGCCCTGCTGGACCGGTTCCACGACGCCGTCCCCTCGACGCAGTCGCCGTTCGTGGACTCCGCGGAGATGTACGGCAACGGCCTGAGCGAGCAGATCCTGGGCCGCTGGATGGCCGGGCGCGGGACCCGCGACCGGATGGTGGTGGCCACCAAGGCCAGCCCCGGGGAGAAGGAGCACCCGCTGTCCTCGGCCGAGGTCCAGGCCGCGTGCGAGCGTTCGCTGCGCAACCTGCAGGTGGACACGATCGACCTCTACTACGCCCACTACGACGACGAGACGACGCCGCTGGAGGAGACGCTCACCGCCTTCGACGCGCTCGTGCAGGCCGGCAAGGTGCGGCACGTCGCGGCCTCGAACTACTCGGCGGCCCGGCTGACCGAGGCGCTGGACCTGCAGCAGGCGCAGGGGCTGGCCCCCTACGTCGCCCTGCAGCCGCACTACAACCTGATGGAGCGCCCGGTCTACGAGGACGAGCTGCGCGACGTGGTCGCCGCCCGTGAGCTGGGCGCGCTGCCCTACTTCTCGCTGGCCAAGGGCTTCCTCACCGGCAAGTACGCCGCCGGGCAGAGCGTCGACAGCCCGCGCGCGAAGGGCGCCTCGGCCTACGTGGGGGAGAAGGGCGACCGGGTGCTCGCCGCGCTGGGGGAGGTCGCGCAGGCCCACGGCACCACGGGATCCGCGGTCGCCCTGCGCTGGCTGGCCGACCAGCCCACCGTCGTCGCCCCGATCGCCAGCGGCCGCAGCGTCGAGCAGCTCGCCGACCTGCTGCCGATGCTCGACCTGGTCCTCACCGACACCGAGCGCCAGGCCCTCACCGACGCCAGCGCCTGACCCGGGGCGGCAGCGTCAGCCGGCGGTGGCGGCGCCGGCCAGGTCCTCCACCCGGAGCAGGCCGACGACGGCGCCCAGGGCGTCGGTGCAGGGC
>JAOPVM010000052.1 GCA_025966215.1 Klenkia sp. | reverse complement strand
CAGCCGCATGACCACGACGGCGGTGACGGTCTTGCTGATCGAGCCCAGCCGGTACTGCACGTCGGTGTGCGGGTCGGCGACCGCGCCCCGGCCGGCGGACCAGGCCAGACCGCCGTCCCGGACGACGCCGGCGACCAGGCTGGGCGCCCGTCCCTCGCGCTGCACCCGGGCGGTGCGGGCCAGCAGGGTGCGCGCGGTCGTGGGTGCGACGGGGGTGGGTTCGACCATGCCCGGAGGCTAGCCAGCGGTGCGCGCGACGCTGTCCCCGAGCGGCAGCCGCCCGGTGCGGGCGGCCCAGCGCTCGAACCAGACGGTGGTGAACGGGGGGACCGAGGCGATCAGCGCCAGCGCCGCCGTCCGGACGTCCCAGCGCAGCACCCACCAGGCCAGGAACGACACCGCCACGTAGCCGACGAAGACCGCGCCGTGGATCGGCCCGGCGACCTGTACGCCGACCTCGGAGGTGCCCAGCACCCACTTCACGAACATGCCGGCCAGCAGCAGCACCCAGGTCACCGCCTCGGCGAACGCGACGACGCGGAAGAGGCGGGCAACGGCGCGGGGCTCGGTCAGGGCGCTCACGACAGGTTCCAACGGCGCGCACCCCGGGAGGGTCCCCGGGTGTGACCGACCTCCCGACAGCACACCGCCCCGGTCACCAGCAGGTGACCGGGGCGGTGCAGGTGTCGGCCGGATCAGCCGACGAGGCGACGCATCGCGGTGATGCTGCCCATCGTGTCGATGCTGCCGACCTTGACGACGTCGCCCGAGGTGGGCGCGTGCACCATCTGGCCGTTGCCGATGTAGATGCCGATGTGGCTGACCGGGCTGTAGAACGCGATCAGGTCACCGGGCTGCAGGTCGGCGCGGGAGACGGCCTGGCCCATCGAGGCCTGCATCCGTGAGGAGTGCGGCAGCGAGATGCCGGCCGCGGCGTAGGCGTACTGCACCAGGCCCGAGCAGTCGAAGCTGTCCGGCCCGGCGGCGGCCCACACGTACGGGTCGCCGCGCTGCGCCATGGCGGTGTCGACGGCGACCTGCGCGGCACCGCTGCTGGCGGTGACTGCGCTTCCACCGGATGCCGACGAGCTCGCGGCCGGAGCTCTGGACGAGCTGCTCGACGAGGACGAGGAGGACGAGCTGCTCTCGGTGGTGGCCGGCGCGGCGGCGACAGCGGCCGCGGCAGCAGCCGCAGCGGCGGCCTGCTCCGCGGCGGACAGCGCGGCGTACTCGGCCTGGTACTCGGCGATCTGGGCGTTCAGCGACTCCTGCTGGGCGGTCACGCTGTCCAGCTGGGCCTGGGCGTCGGCCGCGGTCTGCTGCGCGGCGGCCTGGGCCTGGGCGGCGGTGTCGTTGGCAGCCTGTGCGGAGGTGAGGACGTCGGTGTTGTGCGCGCCCAGCACGTCGAGGGTGGACACCCGGTCGACGAACTCGCTGGCCGAACCGCTGGTCAGCATCGCCTGCAGGGAGCCGAGCTGGGTGTCACCGGTGTAGGCGGTGCGCGCGACGCTGGTGACCGACTGCTGGGCCTGGCTGTAGGCGCTCTGCGCGGCAGCGGCGTCGGCGGCGGCCCGGTCGGCGGCGGCCTGGTCGAGCAGCAGCTCTTCCCGGGCGGTGTTGAAGTCCTCGGTGACGACCTCGAGCTCGTGGCCCTTGTCGGCGATGAGCTGGGCGGCCTGGGCGGCGGTGGTCGGCTCGGCCGGGGCGGCCGAGGTGCTGGGCGCGTCGGTGGTGTCCGGTGCGGCGAGGGCCGGCGTGGAGGTCAGGACGACCCCGGCGGCGGCGAGGAGGGTGATCGCTGCGCGACGCCCCCGGAGGGCGGGGCGACGCGCGGGCATGCTGGAACTCGCCATGTGCGGCGGGTGGTCCTTTCTTCCATCGAGCCGCCTACCGGGTTAGCTGACGGATTCGGGACGGGAAGTTCGCCCGGCACGTCGACCCTGGGTCGGGTCGGACGTGCTTCACCCCAGTGCTGCGGTGGGTCCCCGGTCCGCTGCTCCTCGGTGCGCAGCGGGGGCTGCGCGGTGGTGCCGGTGGTGCTCACGAGGGGCGTGCGGTTCGGCGGCGTCCGGTCGGTGTCACCCAGGGGAGGCGACGGAACGATCCGTCCGGACGGGCCGACGGTAGGTGCGTAACACGTTCGTGACAACCGACGGGGGCGCTTGTGTCGACTTCCGCACCCAGAATCGGTGAACACGCTCACAACGGGTGAGGAGGTGCCTGCGTGCAGGGACTGGCGCGCCGCGAGTTCTGTCTCGTGCTGCTCCGGCGGATGGGCGACGTCCGGCCCGACCTCGTCGCCGCCGCACTGCCCCGGCTGGGCGCCACCCGGGCGCAGGCGCACGCCGCGCACACCCGGTGGCAGACGCTGCAGCACTCCCTCCGGCGGGGCGATCGGCACGCCGCGGTGCTCGGTCCGGCCGAGACCTCGGCGGTGCGCCCGTGGGGGGACCTCGAGCTGGTGGTCCGGCAGTGGTCGCTGCCGCTGTGGCCGGACCTGCGGTGGGAGGTGGTGTCCGGCCCGGGCGGGCAGGTGCTGCGCGGGCAGCTGGTGCGCACCCCCGACTCCCCTGCGCCGTCCGGCCTCCTCGTGTGGGAGCACGTGCTCGACGACGTCGCCGCGGTGGAGGGCGCCGTCCTCGCGCCTCCCGAGGTCCCCACCCGGGACGTGGTGGTCCTGCCCGACGGCACCCGGGCGCTGTTCGTGTGGGGACTGCTCCAGCGGGTCGACCGGGCAGGATGACCGGGTGCCCACGCTGACCGCCACCACCTGGGCCGACCCCCGGGTGCAGGCCCTGTCCGACGCCCAGCAGGCCGAGCTGCGGGAGCGGTACGACGGCCGCGGCGAGTCCGGCACCCCGCCCACGGCCGACGACGTCGCGCTCGTGCTGCTGCTCAGCGAGGACGACGGGACCCCGGTCGGCTGCGGGGCGTTGCGTCCGCTCGGGCCGGGGGCCGCGGAGCTCAAGCGGATGTACGTCGTCCCCGCCGCCCGGGGTCGCGGACTGTCCCGGCTGGTGCTCACCGGGCTGGAGGCGGCCGCGGCCCAGCGCGGGTGGCGCACGCTGCGGCTGGAGACCGGGCCGCTGCAGCACGAGGCGATCGCGCTCTACGAGCGGTCGGACTACCGACCGATCGAGGCCTTCGGGCACTACCGGGACGAGCCCGACGAGTGGTCCCGCTACTACGAGAAGGAACTGCCGTGACCGCCGCCCGCTACGACGTCGTGGTCGTGGGGGGCGGGCACAACGGCCTGGTCGCCGCGGCCTACCTGGCCCGCGCGGGCCGCTCGGTGCTGGTGCTCGAACGCCGGGCCGGACTGGGCGGGGCGGCGGTCAGCGAGCAGGTCTTCCCCGGTGTCGACGTCCGGCTGTCGGCCTACAGCTACCTGGTCAGCCTGCTGCCCGACCGGATCGCCGCCGACCTGGACCTCGGCCTGACCCTGGCCGACCGGGCCGTCCACTCGGCCACGCTGCTCGGCGACCGGGCCCTGCTGGTCCAGCCGGGCTCCTTCCGGGCGCTCACCGGCTCCCCGGCCGAGTGGGCCGGCTGGCAGCGCTTCTACGGCCGGCTGACCACGCTGGCCGAGGACCTCTCCCCCACCCTCGTCGAGCCGTTGCCGACCCGGGCGGAGCTGGAGTCCCGGTTGCGCGACCCCCAGCTCTACCGCGACCTGGTCGACCGCCCGCTGGCCGACGTCGTCGCCGACCACCTCGACCACGACGTCACCCGCGGCATCGCGCTCACCGACGGGCTGATCGGCACCTTCGCCGACGTGCACGCCGCCGACGGCCTCGCCGGGCGCTGCTTCCTCTACCACCTGGTCGGCAACGGGACCGGGCTGTGGCGGGTGCCGGTCGGCGGGATGGGCGCGGTCAGCGGGGCGATGACCGACTCCGCCCGACGGGCTGGCACGGAGTTCCTCACCCGGGCCACGGTCACCGCCGTCGACACCCGGGACGACGGCGCGACCGTGCACTGGACCGACGACGACGGGACGACGCACGCCGTGGACGCCGGGCACGTGGTCGCCGGCTGCGCCCCTGCGGTGCTCGAGGAGCTGACCGGGGCGGCGCCCGCTCCCCGCCCGGTCGGCGCCCAGCTCAAGGTCAACACGGTGCTCACCCGGCTCCCCCGGCTGCGCTCCGGACTGGACCCCGCGGTGGCCTTCGGCGGCACCTGCCACGTGGACGAGGCCGCGACCCGGATCGACGCGGCGTACGCGCAGGCCGCCGCCGGGGCGCTGCCCGACGTCATCCCGTTCGAGGTCTACTGCCACTCCCTCACCGATCCCTCGATCGTCGGCGACACCGGGCTGCACACGCTCACCGTGTTCGGGCTGCACACCCCGGCCGACCTGTTCACCGCCGACCCGGTGGGCACCCGGGAGGAGGCGGTGCGCCGGGTGGTGGCCCAGCTCGACGCCCAGCTGGCCGAACCGCTCGCCGACGTGCTCGCCACCGACGCCGAGGGCCGCCCCTGCCTGCAGGCGTCGTCCCCGCTGGACGTGGAGGCCTCCCTCGCCATGCCGGGCGGGCACATCTTCCACGGCGACCTGGCCTGGCCGGTCGCCACCGACGCCCAGCCCGCGGGCACCTGGGGCGCGGCGACCGCGCACCCGCGGATCGTCGCGGCGTCGTCCGGCGGGACCGTGCGCGGCGGCGCCGTCAGCGGTCTGGGCGGGTACGCCGCGGCCCGCCACCTCCTGGGGTGACCTGCCTCCCCCCGGGTGTTAGACAACGGACGTGGAGACGACCGGTGCGGTGCTGCGCGGCGAGGGCGGACGGTACGAGCTGGTGACCCTGGAGGTCGGCGACCCGGGGCCGGGCGAGGTGCTGGTGGAGATGGCCTACGCGGGGCTCTGCCACTCCGACGAGCACCTGCGGCACGCCAACGCCGGTGGCCGCTACCCGATCGTCGGTGGGCACGAGGGGTCCGGCGTCGTCCTCGCCGTGGGGCCGGGCGTGGGCCGGGTGGCCCCCGGGGACCACGTCGTCGCGAGCTTCCTGCCGGCCTGCGGGATCTGCCGGTGGTGCGCGTCGGGCCGGTCCAACCTGTGCGACCTGGGCGCCACCATCGCCACCGGCCAGCTGCCCACCGGCACCTGGCCCTTCCGGCTGGACGGTGAACCGCTCGGCGGGTTCTGCATGGTCGGCGCGTTCGCCCGGCACTCCCTGCTGTCCGAGGCCTCCTGCATCCGGATCGACCCCTGGCTGCCGCTGGACACCGCGGCCCTGATGGCCTGCAGCGTCCCGACCGGCTGGGGCTCGGCGGTCTACGCCGGCGGCACCCGGCCCGGGGACACCGTCGTCGTGGTCGGCTGCGGCGGGGTCGGTGCCAACGCGGTGCAGGGCGCGGTGCACGCCGGCGCCTCGCACGTCATCGCCGTCGACCCGGTCGCCTTCCGCCGCGAGTTCGCCCAGTCCGTCGGGGCCACGCACGCCGTCGCGGACACCCGGTCCGCCTCGAAGCTCGCCCGCGAGCTCACCCGGGGCAACGGCGCGGACGTCGTCGTCCTCACCGTGGGCGCCCTGGACGCCGACGCCACCCGCAGCGCCGTCCGCTGCCTGGGCAAGGGCGCCACCCTGGTGCTCACCGCGCTCGCCGACCTCGGCACCGACGTCACCGTCGCGCTGATGGGCAACGGGCTGACCGTCTACGAGCACCGGGTGCAGGGCGCGCTGTTCGGCAGCTGCAACGCCCACCGCGACGTCCCCATGCTGCTGCGGATGGCCAGCGAGGGGAAGCTCGAGCTCGACCGCCTGGTCACGCGGCGGTACGGCCTGGACCAGCTCGGCCAGGGCTTCGCCGATCAGGAGGCCGGCGAGACGATCCGCGGCCTGCTGGTGCACGCCGACTGACCCCGCGGCCGCGGGAGGGGTACCCCTACCCACCCTCACGCGGCTCGCGGGGGTGGGTGGGGGTACCCCTCCCGCGTGGCAGCGGGTCAGCCCTTGACGCCGCCCTCGTTGGCGCCGGCGACGAAGTAGCGCTGGAAGACGAAGAACACGATGGCGACCGGGATGGTCATCAGCAGCGCCGCGCCCAGGGTGAGCGGGAACTGGTTGCCCGAGCCCAGCTGGCCGGTGGTGAGGGTGGCGACGCCCTTGGTGAGGGTGTAGAGGTCGCGGTCCTGCGAGGCGACGATGAAGTGCGGCAGCTCGTTCCAGGATGCCTGGAAGCTCAGGATCGTCAGGGTGATGAGCGCAGGCCGGGCCATCGGCAGCACCACCGACCAGAACACCCGGAAGGTGCCGGCGCCGTCGATCCGGGCGGCCTCCTCGATCGAGGCCGGCACCGACTCGAAGAACTGCTTCATGATGAAGACGCCCGCAGCATCGGCGACCAGCGGCAGGAACAGCGCCACCGGGGTGTCGTAGATGCCGAGCTGGTTGAGCACCAGGAACTTCGGGATGAGGAGCACCACGCTGGGCACGGCCATGACCGCGAGGACGGCGGTGAACAGCGCCGAGCGGCCGCGGAAGCGCAGCCGGGCCAGCGCGTAGCCGGCCAGCGAGCACAGGAACACCCGCCCGGCGGTGACCAGCACCGCGACCCACACCGAGTTGAACGCCCACAGCGGGAACTGGGTGTCGAAGAGCCTGCTGAACGCCGCGGTGGTGATCGGGTCGGGCAGCAGCGTCAGCGGTGCGTTGGTCGCGTCGGTGTCTGTCTTGAACGACGTGACGATCTGGATCAGGAACGGGTACAGGTAGACGATCGAGAAGAAGACCAGGACGACGTAGGCCAGGAAGCGGCCGACCTGCCGTCCCGGCCGGCGGCCCGTGCCCGGGCGGGCCGGCGGGCTCGTGCCGTCGGCCGAGGTGGGCAGGCCCGCGGCGTTGCCGGGCGTGGTCGGGATCGTGGTGGTCATGGTCGCCTCACCGGCCGGCGTGGAAGAAGGTGGTGCGTGAGGACGAGGACCGACGGCGCTGGGCGGCCTTGGCGGCCCGCTTCTCCGCGATCGCGTCCTTGTCGCGCATGACGTACCGCTGGACCGTGGTGAGCACGACGATGATCGCGAAGAGCACGAAGGACATCGCCGCGGCCCGGCCCCACTGCCCGGTCTCGAACGCCGAGGTGTAGCTCAGGTAGGCCGGGGTCAGGGTGGTCTTGGCCGGGTTGCCCTGGCTGATCAGGTACACCTGGTCGAACACCTGCCAGGTGCCGATCAGCCCCAGCGTCGTCACCAGGAACAGCGTGGGCCGCAGCGCCGGCAGGGTCACGTTGCGGAAGCGCTGCCAGGCGTTGGCCCCGTCCATCCGGGCGGCTTCCTGGACGTCGGCGGGCACGTCCTGCAGCGCGGCCAGGAACATCAGCATGTAGCCACCGGCCGAGGTCCAGACCACCAGCAGGATGAGCGCTGCCAGCGCGATCGAGGGCCCGGACAGCCAGTCCCACCAGGAGAGCCCGAGCGGCCCGCTGCCGGTGAGCGCGGCCGGCGGGCTGGAGGCGTCCCAGAGCCCGAGGCCCTCGCCGGCCAGGTGCAGCAGCCCGCGGGAGTCGCTGAACCAGTTGGGCCCGTCGATGCCGACCAGGCCGAGCAGGCCGTTGACCGCGCCTGCGCCGGTGAACAGGAAGATGAAGACCAGGCTGATGGCGACCGAGCTGGTGACGGTGGGGAAGTAGAACGCCGTCCGGAAGAAGCTCTTGGCCCGGATCTTGCTGGTGAGCACCAGCGCCAGGGTCAGCGCGATGCCCGTCTGCAGCGGGACGACGAAGACGACGTACCAGGCGTTGTTGCGCAGCGAGGTCATGAAGTCCTGCCGCGGCAGGCCGGGCTCGGTGAGGATCGTGGCGTAGTTGTCGAAGCCGACGAACCCGACGCCGGTGCTGAACGGCGACCCGCGCCCGCGCCAGTCGGTGAGGCTGACCCAGAACGCCATCAGGATCGGGATCAGCACGAACAGCCCGACGAGCACGACCTGCGGGGCGCTGAACGCCCAGCCGGCCCCGTTCTGCCCGGACGAGCGCCTGCGGCGGGTGCGCCCCGGCTCCCGCGCAGGGCTCGTCGTGAGACCCCCCGCGGGAGCCGGGACGGCGGTCATCCGCCGATCGCCTGCTCGAGGTTGGTCTGGGTGGACTCCAGGATCGCCTGCGGGTCACCGGTGGCCAGGCCGCCGAGCTGGCTGTCGAAGTCGATCAGCACCTGCTCCACGCCGGGGGCGTTGACCGGGCCCTGGGCGAACTCGGCGCCGTCGATGTAGGCCTGTCGCTCGGGGAACTGCTCGAGGTAGGCGTCGGCCAGCGACTGACGCGAGGGCAGCACGCCGGTGTCCTGGGTCAGCGCGGTCATCGCGTCCGCGCTGGTCAGGTAGGTGGCCAGGTCGACCGCGGCGTCCTGCGCGTCGCTGTCGGCCGAGACCGCCAGGCAGTTGGTGAACGACAGCGTGCCGGCGCCGCCGGGGCCCTCGGGCAGCGGGACGACGGTGTAGCCGACGTCGGGGTAGTCGGCCTCCATCGCACCGACCAGCCAGTTGCCCTCGATGGTCATCGCGGCCTTGCCGGTGCCGAAGGCCTCGCCGCCCCAGCCGGCGTCGACCGCGCTCGGGTAGGCGAAGGAGCCCGCGGCCAGGTTCTCCTGCACGTACTGCAGCGCCTCGAGGTTCGCCGGGCTGTCGGTGGTGACCTCGGTGCCGTCGGCGTTCAGGAACCAGCCGCCGGCCTGGGTCATGAAGGCCCCGACCCGGTCGCGGGTGTCGCCGATGACCAGGCCGGTCTGCCCGCCGGTGGTCAGCGTCTGCGCGACCGTGGACAGCTCCTCCCACGTCGTCGGGTAGTCGGCCTCGGTGAGCCCGGCGGCCGACCACGCGGCGTCGTTGATCTCCAGCGCGAGGGTGGAGAAGTCCTTGGGCAGGCAGTACTGGGTGCCGTCGTAGGTGAACGCGTCGACCAGGTTCGGGTAGAAGTCGTCGAGGTCGTCGACCTGGTCGAGGTAGGGGAACAGGTTGCCCGCGTCGGCCTGGTCGGCCAGTCGGCTGGCGTCGAGGTAGAACACGTCGGGCGGGTTGCCGCCGGCGAACCCCTGGGCCAGCTCCTGGGAGAGGTCCGCGGCGACCTGCAGGTCCACGGTGGTGCCCGACTCCTGCTCGTAGGCGTCCACCTGGGCCTGCACGGCCTGGGTCTCGGCGTCCCCGGAGCTGGCGATGAGCATGGTGAGCGGAGCAGTGCCGGACTCCTGCTGGTCGGCGGAGTCGTCGAAGCCGCCACCACAGGCGGCGGCCAGGCTCAGCGTGGCGACGGCGACGGCCGCCTGCGCGGACCGGCGGATGGGGTGTCTCACTCGGGGTTCCTCCTCGTCGAGGGGCCGGCGGCGGCGGTGCCACCGGTCAGGGGTGTCAGGGGCGGGACAGCACGGGCGGGGTGGCGGTGGGCGGCCGACCTGCAGCGCGGTCGGAGGACGCCCGGACGACGAGGCGCGGCGCCAGCAGCACCGGCTCGTCGGTCACGGCGTCCCCGGGGCCGGGGTCGAGCTGGGCGCGGAGCAGGTCGATGCAGGCCGCGGCCGCGGCGGCGACCGGCTGGGCGATCGAGGACAGCCCGATGGCCGCAGCGACCGGGCTGTCGTCGAACCCGACGACGGCGACGTCGGTCCCGGGGTCACGACCGAGCTCGCGGACCGCGCCCAGGGCACCGAGGGCCAGGGAGTCCGAGGCGCAGACCAGCGCGGTGACGCCGCGGGCGGCCACCAGACCGAGGGCCGCGGCCTGGGCGACGGCGGGGTCGTCGGGCAGGCCGGCGTCCAGCCCGGTGAGGGACAGGCCGGCCGAGGACATCGCGTCCGCCCAGCCGGCCCGCCGGTCGTCGCCGGTGCCCGATCCGACCGGCCAGCCGAGGAAGGCGATCCGGGTGTGGCCCTGCTCCAGGAGGTGCGCGACGGCGGCGCGGGTGCCGGCGGCGCCGTCGATGTCGACCCAGCTGCGCCCGTCGGCGTCGTCCCAGGGGCGGCCGAAGCTGGCGACCGGCAGCCGGCGGCGGCGCAGCCAGGCGGTGCGCGGGTCGCCGTGCGAGGTGCCGGTGAGCACGAAGGCGTCGACGGCGAAGGAGGCGACCAGCTCGTCGTAGGCGGCGACCTCGGCCTCGGCGTGCCCGGCGGTGAACAACACCAGCCGGTGCCCGGACTCCTCGGCGCTCGCGGTGAGGGCGTGCAGGAACTGGTCGAGCACGATGCCACCGACGCCCTCGCGGACCGGCTCGATGCGCATGCCGATCAGCTGGGAGCGGTTGCTGCGCATCTGCTGGGCCGCGCGCAGCGGGCGGTAGCCGACCTCGTCGATGACGCCCTGGACCCGCTCCAGGGTCGCCTCGCTGACCAGGTGCGGGGCGTTGAGCACGTTGCTGACGGTCTGCTTGGAGACCCGGGCGGCCGCGGCGACGGTGGCCAGCGTGGGCCGGTCGAGGGTGTCGTCGTCCATGGGTCCGGCACCTCCTCGGTTGTATTGGATCGGTCCAAGTGACCGCAGGCACAGTGCGCTCCCGCCAACACCGCTGTCAAGTGCACCTCTCGCACGAAGGACGCTTGTTGCATCGTCGTGGGCGGGTCGGGTTGGATCGGTCGAATGACGATCACCCCGGGTCTGCAGCCGACCGTGCACGAGCTCGACGTGTGCCTGCGCGCCCCGGTCACCGCGCTGTCCGCCCGGGACGGCGCGGTGCGGGGGCAGGGCGCCGAGGGCGTGTTCTGCGGCGACGTCCGGGCGTTGTCGGTGCGCACGGTGACCGTTGCCGGGCTCGTCCCCGACGGCATCGGCGGCGGGAGCACGGCCACCGGGAGGAGCCGGCACGTCGCCGTGCTCCGCGGGCTCGGGGACGCCGGGCCCGACCCGACGGTGCGGCTGGAGACCAGCCGGGTGCTCACCGCCGACGGGCTCACCGAGACCCTGCGGCTGGTGTCCACCGCGGCCGAGCCGGTGGAGGCCGAGGTGGTGCTGACCCTGGGCACCGACCTGGCCACCGTCGAGGAGGTCAAGAGCGGCGCGCTGCGCGACCTCGTGTCCCCGGCGGGCAGCGGGTGGGCCGGGCGCGGGGTGCGGGTCGAGGTGCCGGGGCTCGAGCCGGCCGGTGACGTGGGCACGCTGCGCTGGTCGGTCGTCGTGCCCCCGCGGGACGCCGTGGAGGTGACCTGGTCGGTCACCGTCACCGACCCCGGGGGCGTGACGGCCGCCCCGCCGACGGCGCACAGCTGGGCCACCCCGACGGTGACCGCCGACGACCACCGGTTGGCCACCCTGCTCACGCAGTCGCTGGAGGACCTGGCCGGGTTGCGGATGGTCACCACCACCGCACCGGAGGACGTCTTCACCGCGGCCGGTGCGCCCTGGTACCTGACCCTGTTCGGTCGGGACAGCCTGTGGACCGCACGGCTGCTGCTCCCGCTGGGCACCGGGCTCGCGGCCGGGACGCTGCGCACGCTGGCCGCCCGGCAGGGCACCCGCCGCGAGGACGCGACCGGCGAGGAGCCGGGCAAGATCCTGCACGAGATCCGCCGGCCGCCGGTGGCCGAGGAGGGGACGACGCCGTTCCTGCCGCCGGTCTACTTCGGCACGATCGACGCCACCCCGCTGTGGGTGTGCCTGCTGCACGACGCCTGGCGCTGGGGACTGGACCGGGCTGTCGTGGCCGAGCTGCTGGACCCGATGGAGCGCGCGTTGGAGTGGTTGGCCACCGACGGCGACCCCGACGGCGACGGCTTCCTCGAGTACCTGGACCGCTCCGGTGCCGGGCTGGCCAACCAGGGCTGGAAGGACAGCCACGACTCGGTGCGCTTCGCCGACGGCCGGATCGCCGAGGGCCCGATCGCGCTGTGCGAGGCGCAGGCCTACGCGCACGAGGCGGCCCTGGGCGGCGCGGCGCTGCTGGAGGCCTTCGGCCGGCCGGGCGCCGAGCGGTGGCGGGGCTGGGCTGCCGACCTGCGGAAGCGGTTCCGGGACGCGTTCTGGGTCGCCGACGCCGACGGCCGGTACCCGGCGATCGCTCTCGACGGCACGAAGACCCCGGTGGACGCACCCACCTCGAACATCGCGCACCTGCTGGGCTCGGGCCTGCTCGACACCGAGGAGTCCGCCGCGGTGGCCGCCCGGGTCGGGTCCGCGGCCATGGACTCCGGGTTCGGGCTGCGCACGATGGCCACGACGGCCGGCGGCTACGGCCCGCTGACCTACCACTGCGGCTCGGTGTGGCCGCACGACACCGCGATCGCGATCACCGGGCTGGCCCGCGACGGGCACGCCGCGGCCGCCGGCTCGCTGGCCCGCGGGGTGCTGGCGGCCGGGGAGTCCTTCGACTGGCGGCTGCCCGAGCTGTTCGCCGGCGACTCCTCCGCCGAGGTCCGGCACGCGCTGGCCTACCCG
>JAOPVM010000001.1 GCA_025966215.1 Klenkia sp. | reverse complement strand
CACCGCCGGCGTCGCGGGGGAGTCGAGGCGGACGGCACCGGTCCATGGTGCCCCACCCGGACGACGCTCCCGGTCACCTCGCCGCCCCCGCCCGGCCCCTGGTGGGGCACCATGGGGTGCGTGTCCGAGCCCGTGCCCACCCCTGCGCCTGCCCCCGTGCCCGCCGCCTCCTCCCTCGACGTGCTGACCGCTGCCGTCGAGGAGGCCCGGGCCGCCGCGGTCGAGGTGGCCGGCGCCGCGGTCGAGGTCGGGGACCACCTGGGCACCTCCCGCGAGGCCGAGGGCGACCCGGACGCCCTGGGCGAGGTGCTCACGCACACCTTCGCCGCGGCCCTGCCCGGCTACGTCGGCTGGCACTGGGCGGTCACCGTCGCCCACGTCCCCGGCGACGCCGAGGTCACCGTCGACGAGGTCGTCCTGCTCCCCGGCGACTCGGCCCTGCTGGCCCCGGCCTGGGTGCCCTGGCACGAGCGGCTCCGCCCGGGGGACCTGTCCGTCGGTGACGTGCTGCCCTCCACCGAGGACGACGTCCGTCTGGTGCCGGCCTACCTGGCCGAGGACGACGCCGCCTCCGACCCCGCCGCGATGGCGGTGGCCGAGGAGCTCGGGATCGGTCGCGAGCGGGTGCTGTCGGTCGAGGGCCGCCTGCTGGCGCTGACCCGCTGGACCGAGGGCGAGTTCGGTTCCTCGTCGTCCATGGCCCGGCACGCCCCCGGCCCCTGCGGCAGCTGCGGGTTCCTGATGCCGCTGGCCGGCTCGCTGCGCGGGGCCCTCGGGGTCTGCGCGAACGCCTACGCCCCGGCCGACGGCCGCGTCGTCCCGGTCGGCTACGGCTGCGGTGCGCACAGCCAGGCCACCCTGGAGGTCCAGGACGGCCCTCCGGCCGAGATCGTCACGTCCTCGCGCTACGACACCAACCAGTACGACCAGCTCTAAGGCCCTCGTACAGGGTCCCGGCCCGCGCGGAGCGTGGGTCGGGGGGCACGAGGGTCCTTCTGCTGCCAGCGCATGATGCCCAGGCCGCCGACGGCCAGGGCGATGGCGCACAGGCAGGTCCAGGTCCACACCCGGTCCAGCCGGTCGCCGAGCAGCAGCACGACCACCAGCGCGACCACCCACAGGGCGATGCCGACGAGTACCACGCGGGCGGTGTCCACCCGCAGCGGGGGCGGTGAGGGACGGGTCGGTCGGGCCACGGGCCGAGCGTAGGGGGACTGACCCCGGGGTGTGGCACGCTGACGCCGCTCGTCGTCCGACGCGCCGGGGTGTCACCCCGGCGCCGCACCCGGGGGTCACCATGGCCGAGAAGTCGCGTCCCAGCACGAGCACACCCGCCGGGGAGGACCCCGCAGTCCCACGACCGGCCGGCAGCACCGGCCGGGGCACCGGCCCGAAGGTGCGCCCGAAGAACGGCCTGGACCGCTTCTTCTCGATCACCGAGCGGCGGTCCACGGTCACCCGGGAGCTGCGCGGCGGGCTGGTCACCTTCTTCACGATGGCCTACATCGTGGTGCTCAACCCGATCATCCTGTCCGGGGCCGACATCGAGGGCACCACGCTGCCGTTCGCCTCGGTCGCCGCCGTCACCGCGCTGGTCGCCGGCGTGCTGACCATCCTGATGGGCGTCGTGGGCCGCTACCCGTTCGCGCTGGCCGCGGGTCTGGGCATCAACGCGATCGTCGCGGTGTTCGCGGCCACCCAGCTGACCTGGCCGGAGATCATGGGCCTGGTCGTGCTGGAGGGCCTGCTGATCGCCGTGCTGGTGCTCACTGGGTTCCGCCGCGCCGTCTTCGAGGCCATCCCCGGCCAGCTCAAGACGGCCATCGCGGTGGGCATCGGGTTCTTCCTGACCATCATCGGGCTGGTCGACGCCGGGTTCGTCCGCCGGGCCCAGTCCGGCACGGTCCCGCTGAGCTTCGGCATCGACGGGTCGCTGGCCGGCTGGCCGCTGCTGACCTTCGTCGTGGGCCTGGCGCTGACCAGCGTGCTGGTCGTCCGCAAGGTCCGCGGCGGGCTGCTGATCGGCATCGTGGCCACCACGGTCTTCGCGATCGTCGTCGAGGCCATCGCGCAGGTCGGCTCCAGCGGCGGCGGGACCAACCCGCGCGGCTGGGCGCTGCAGGTGCCCACGCTGCCGGAGAACATCGTCGAGCTGCCCGACTTCTCGGTGATCGGCAACGTGTCGCTGTTCGGCGGGTTCTCCCGGATCGGCGTCGTCGCCGCCCTGCTCATCGTCTTCGCCATCATGATCGCCGACTTCTTCGACACCGTCGGCACGGTCACCGCGGTCGGAGCCGAGGGCGGGATGCTCGACGAGGACCGCAACCTGCCGCGCTCCCAGCCGGTGCTGCTGGTGGACTCGCTGGCCGCCGCGGCCGGTGGGGCGGCCAGCGTCTCCTCCAACACCACGTACGTGGAGAGCGCTGCCGGGGTCGCCGACGGCGCCCGGACCGGGCTGGCCAGCGTGGCCACCGGCCTGCTGTTCCTGGTGGCGATGTTCTTCACCCCCCTGGTCCAGGTGGTGCCCTCGGAGGCCGCGGCCCCGGTGCTGGTCATCGTGGGCGCGCTGCTGATCAGCCAGATCCGGGACCTCGAGTGGGGCGACATGTCCCTGGTCATCCCGGCGTTCCTCACCATCACGCTGATGCCCTTCACCTACTCGATCACCAATGGCATCGGCGCCGGTGTCCTCAGCTACGTGCTGCTGCGGGTCGCGACCGGGCGGCGACGCGACGTGCACCTGCTGATGTGGGTGATCGCGGTGCTCTTCCTGGTGTACTTCGCCCTCGAACCGCTGCAGCAGCTCTTCTGAACCCTCTTTTCTTACCCGCTCTAAGTAGATAGGCTGCGCTCGTGGCTCGGACGACGCTGGACACCGCGGCGCTGGCCCACGACCTGCGACTGGCGGTCATGCGGTTCTCCCGCCGGCTGCGCAACCAGCGGGTCGACACCTCGGTCACCCTCACCCACCTCGCGGCGCTGTCCACCCTCAAGCGGCACGGGGCGATGAGCCCGGGCGAGCTCGCCGGGCACGAGCGGGTGCAGCCGCCGTCGATGACCCGGGTCGTCGTCGCGCTGGAGGGCAAGGGACTGGTCACCCGCACCCCGCACCCCACCGACGGTCGCCAGGTGGTCATCGACCTCACCCCCGCCGCCGAGACGCTCCTGACCGAGGAGGCCCGGGCCCGCGAGGCGTGGCTGTCCGGCCGCTTGCACGAGCTGTCCCCCGAGGACCGCGCCACGCTGCGGGAGGCCGCCCGGATCATGGACGACCTCGCCGGCGGCTGAGCGGAGCGCACGACGCCTGACAGCCCGGCCGCTCCACCCGCCCGACGGGCGGGGATGTTCCGTGCGCTGCGGGTGCACAACTTCCGGCTCTACGTCTCGGCCAACCTGGTCTCCCAGACCGGCACCTGGATGCAGCGGATCGGCCAGGACTGGCTGGTGCTGCAGCTCTCCGGCGGCAGCGGGATCGCCCTGGGCGTGGTGACCGCCCTGCAGTTCGCCCCCACCCTGCTGTTCAGCTTCTACGGCGGGGTGCTCGCCGACCGGTTCGACAAGCGCCGGCTGCTGATGGTCACCCAGGCGCTCATGGGCGGCGTCGCCCTGGTGCTCGCGGTGCTGGTGGCCACCGGCGGCATCCAGCTCTGGCAGGTGTTCGCGCTGGCGGCGGCCCTGGGGGTGGTCAGCTCGCTGGACACGCCGTCCCGGCAGGCCTTCGTCTCGGAGATGGTCGGCCGGGAGTACCTGGTCAACGCCGTCAGCCTGAACTCCACGGTGTTCAACGGCGCCCGGCTGGTCGGCCCCGCGGTGGCCGGTGGGCTGATCGCGTTCGCCGGCGGCAACACCGCACCGGCCTTCTTCGTCAACGCCGCCAGCTTCGGGGCGACCATCGTCGCGCTGTCGCTGATGCGGGACGCCGAACTGCAGCACAGCACCCCGGTGGCCCGGGCCCCCGGCCAGCTGCGCACGACGCTGGCCTACACCCGGGCCCACCCCGACCTGCAGCTGGCGATGCTGCTGGCCTTCGTCGTCGGCACCTTCGGGTTCAACTCCCAGATCACCATCGCGCTGATGGCCAGCGAGGTGTTCGGCCTGGGCGCGGGCGCCTTCGGACTGCTGTCCACCGCCTACGCGGTGGGGTCGCTGTCGGGCGCTCTGCTGTCCACCCGACGGGAGGCGCGGCCGCTGCAGCGGTTCCTGCTGCTGGCCGCCGGCAGCTTCGGGGTGCTGCTGGTGGTCAGCGGGCTGATGCCGACCTACGGGAGCTTCGCCGCGCTGCTGGTGCCCACCGGGGCGGCGGCGCTGGTGTTCAGCGTGGCCTGCAACTCCTTCGTCCAGCTGGGCGTGGACCCGCAGATGCGCGGGCGGGTGCTGGCGCTGTACTTCATGTGCTTCATGGGCGGGACGCCGATCGGGGCCCCGCTGATCGGCTGGGTCTCGGAGACCTTCGGCGCGCCCTGGGGGCTGATCTCCGGGGGCTTGGTGGTGGTGACCGCCGCCGTCGTCGCCGGGGCGCTGCTGTCCCGGGGCAGGCACGTGCGGCTCGAGGCGCACGTCACCCCGCCGAGCCTGCAGCTGCACGTCGACGC
>JAOPVM010000429.1 GCA_025966215.1 Klenkia sp. | reverse complement strand
TCGTCGAGCTGCCCGGCGTTCTCCCGGGTGACGACGACGGAGACCTTGAAGTCCTTCCTCCCGGCCTCGGCCAGGATCTCCAGGGCCTTGATCGCCATGTCGAAGGACCCGGTGCCGCGGACCCGGTCGTTGACCGCCGCGGTGGCCCCGTCGAGGGAGATCTGCACGTCGACGTAGTCGGTGCGGGCCAGCTGGGCCGCGCGCTGCTTGTCCAGCTTCACGCCGTTGGTGGAGAACTTGACCCCGACGTCGTGGCCGATGGCGTAGTCGAGCAGGTGCCAGAAGTCCGGTCGCACGGTGGGTTCACCGCCGCCGACGTTGACGTAGAAGACCTGCATGCGCTGCAGCTCGTCGATCACGCCCTCGGCCTCGGCGGTGGTCAGCTCGCGCGGGTCGAGCCGGCCCGAGGAGGACAGGCAGTGCGCGCACGCCAGGTTGCAGGCGTACGTGAGCTCCCAGGTCAGGCAGATGGGAGCGTCGAGGCCGTACTCGAACTGGTCGATCAGCTTGCCGCCCGTGGGGCGTTGGACCGGGGCGCGCGTGGGGAGGACGGCGGTCACGAGGTGCTCCTCGGTTCGATCATCTGCGAGCGGGACAGGGTGGCCAGCGCGGTGACGTAGGCCGGGTGCTGGGCCGCGGGCACGTCGCAGGCGACCAGCGTGCTGGTGACGTCGGGGTGCTCGTCGAGCGCCTTCACCACGGCGACCAGCGGCTGGGACTTCAGGAACGACAGCTTGCGGTTGCCGAAGTGGTAGACCAGCGCCCCGAAGGGCTCGGGACGAAGCGCCACCGACGGGGACTTCCGCCAGGGCAGCGACGGGTCGAAGGGCAGCTCGTCAGCGGGGATGGTCACCGCATCCGCGGCCGGCGTGGTGCCGGCCGCGGAGTCGGTGACGAGCGCGGTGTCGATCAGTACACCCCGCACATGCCGTCGATGGAGACCTCCTCCACCAGGGAGTCCTCGACGAGGGCCTCCTCGGCAGCGGGAGCGGTGGTCTCGACGGTGTCGGCCTGCGTCTGCTCGGGCACGGGTGCCTCCTGGTGAGCTGGGTCACGGAACCCCCCGGACGCTAGTGGCACCCAGTGCCACCGGGCAAGAGGACCCCCCCGGGCCGTGTCGCGGGCGCCCGCTCGGGACGCGGGAGCATGATCGGGTGGTGACCGAGGCCGGGGGCGACGCACGGGAGGCGACCCGCGCCCGCATCGAGGCCGCGGCGCTGGAGCTGTTCACCCGGCGGGACTTCGAGACCGTCACCGCCGACGAGGTCGCCGACGCCGCGGGCATCAGCCGGCGGACGTTCTTCCGGCACTTCGCGACCAAGGCCGACGCCGTGTGGGGGGACTTCCACGCCCACGTGGTCCGGCTCGACGAGCTGCTCGCCGGCACCGACCCCGACCAGCCCGTGCTCGCCTCGATCTGCGCCGCCTACGTCGAGGTCAACGACTACGCCGCCGCCGATCTGCCGCTGCTGCGGCACCGGATGCGGCTGATCCTCACCGAGCCGGCCCTGCAGGCGCACTCCCAGGTGCGGTACGCCGACGTCGACCGGGTGGTCGCCGAGCACGTCGCCCGGCGCACCGGGGCCGACCGGCACTCCCTCGTGCCGCGGTTGGTCGCCACCGCGACCCGGGCCGCGGCCACGACGGCCTTCGAGACCTGGCTCACCGGCGAGGGATCGCTCGCCGAGGACCTGCACGCCGCGTTCGACCAGCTGGCCAGGGGCTTCCCCGGCCTGCGCTGACGCCGGTCGGACCGGCCCGCCGGCAGCTCGACCGCCACGCGCGCCAGCGACTCCTCGGTCACGCCGCCGGCGATGACCCGCCAGGACGCCCTCGGCCCGGGTGTGGACGGTCCGCTCGCAGCGGCTGAGCGCCGGGACGGCCTCCACCTGCCCGGCCGTGTCGCGGAGCCCGGGGTCCTCCAGCGCTCGTGGACCAGCCGCTGCGCGGCCGTCGGGAACGGTGTCAGGGTGTGCCGAGGAAGGCCCGCAGGCCCGTCAGCAGCCGGTCGACGTCGGCGTCGTCGGTGTAGGGCGCCAGGCCGACCCGCAGGCCGCCGGTGTCACCCAGGCCCAGCCAGCGGGAGGCCTCCAGCGCGTAGAACGAGCCGGCCGGGGCGTTGACGCCCCGCTCGGCGAGGAAGCGGTACGCCTCGGCGGCGTCCCGGCCCGCGAACGTGACGAGCAGGGTCGGTGTGCGGTGGCCGGCCCGCGACCAGAGGGTGACCCCGGGGAGCTCCCGCAGCCCGTCCTCCAGCCGCTCCCGCAGCGCGTCCTCGTGCTCCTCCAGCGCGGCCATGGCGGCCAGCAGGCGGGCCCGGCGGGGGCCCTGCGCACCGAGCAGGCCGGCCAGGAAGTCCACCGCGGCGGTGGTCCCGGCCAGCAGCTCGTAGGGCAGGGTGCCGGTCTCGAACCGCTCGGGAACGGCGTCGGTGGAGGGCAGCAGCTTGTCCGGGTGCAGCGTCTCCAGGAACGCCGGGGCCGCCACCAGCACCCCGCAGTGCGGCCCGAGGAACTTGTACGGCGAGCAGACGAACGTGTCGCAGCCCAGCGCGACGAGGTCGACCGGGGCGTGCGCGGTCAGGTGCACCCCGTCGACGTGGAACAGCGCGCCCGCGGCGTGCACCACGCCGGCGATCTCGGCCAGCGGCGGGCGGGTGCCGATCAGGTTCGACGCGCCGGTGACGGCCACGAGCACCGTGGCGTCGGTGACCTGGCCGGCGACGTCGGCGGCGGTGAGCTCGCCGGTGGCCGGGTCGAAGGGCACCCAGCGGACCGTGGCCCCGGCGCGCTCGGCTGCCTGCACCCAGGGCCGGACGTTCGCGTCGTGGTCCAGCCGGGTCACCACGACCTCGTCCCCGGGGCCCCACCCGGCCGCCAGCGTGCGGGCCAGGTCGTAGGTGAGCGCGGTGGCGCTGCGGCCGAAGACGACGCCGGCGGGGTCACCCCCGACCAGGTCGGCGACGGCCTGCCGGGCGGCGAGGACGACACCGTCAGCAGTGCGCTCGGCAGCGGTGACCCGGCCCCGGTTGGCCGTCGGGGCGACCATCGCGGCGTGCACGGCGTCGGCGACCGGGGTGGGCACCTGGGTGCCGCCGGGCCCGTCGAAGTGCGCGGCCCCGCCCTGCAGGGCGGGGAAGGCGGACCGGACGGCGGCGACGTCGTAACGCGCGGGGAGGCTCACCGGGCCGATCCTGCCCGCGGCCCCACAGCGGCCACCACCCGGTCCGGACGGACGAGCACCCACCGCCCGCGCAGGCCCGGCCCGAGGTCGGGGAGGGTGGCCAGCGGCAGCACCCGTGGGCGGACCCCGGCCGGCAGCGTGGGGTGCGGCCCGTGGGTCAGCAGCGCCCACCCCTCGCCCAGCAGGTCGTCCAGCCGGGTCCCGTCGACCGTGGGCTGGGGCAGCAGCACCCCGACCGGCCCGGCCGGCCCCAGCCGCGGACGGCGGACCAGCGGACCGCGGGGCAGCGGCGGCGTCCGGCTGGCG
>JAOPVM010000413.1 GCA_025966215.1 Klenkia sp. | reverse complement strand
AACCCGGGACGGCGGCCATCCCGCCGAACGCACCGGATCTGTCTGGGGGCCCTGCCTGCACGCCGCCCGGGAGGGCCCGTCCACGGCCCTCCCCACCTCGCACGCCGCCCCGCTCCAGCGGCTGCCTCGTGCTGGCCGCGGTCGCCGCAAGCCGGTGACGGCGGGCGACGGGCCTCGCCGGAGGAGCGGGTGGAGTCGTGCTCGGCGCCTGGGTGGCGGTGATCGCCGTACTGCTCGGCGGGGCAGCCATGGCCCAGAACGCGCAAGAGCTCCACCGACGCCGGCGCGGCCGCCGAGCTCGGCGAGCCGTGGATGTGGGCGTTCGTGCCGCCGACGCCCCGACCGTGCACGCCCGGCGGGACCACCGCCGCGCAGCACCGCGATGGGACCGTCCGATCTCCGTCACGCTCCGGCGCGCCGATGACCTGCCGGTCCCCCGACATGGACGACAGCTGGTAGCTCGGCGGGACGGACCAGCAGTTCGACTCCCCGGAGGCGGTGCAAGGCTGACGCGCTGGCGATGGCCTTGAAGCCGAGGCGTGTGTCGCTGGCACAGGTGCCCGAGGGAGACCACCGATGGGCAGAGCGGGTGAGATCGCCACCGGGCTCGCAGTCCGCGTGGCCACTGCCGTCGACGGCGGGGCCAGCCCCCATGCCCGACCTGACCAACACCGACGTCTACGTGTTCGGGGGTCGTGGACCTGCACGGATCGGGCACAGGACGTTGCGCGTGCCAGGAGGTGCACCGTGCCAACTGCTGCACGTGCCAGAACGTGCATGTGCCGATCGGCGGTGCGGTCGCGAGCGCGGCTGCTGCTGACCGCGCGTGGGCGTCGGACATCCCCGGCCCACGAACCCGTTCACGGCACCATCCGCGACGTGAGTGACGACTGGCGCGCCCTCCGCCTCCGCCGGGACGGCATCTGCTGCGAGTGCGGTACCGCGCTCGCGAGCGGAACCAGCGCCCTCTGGAGCCGCTCAGCCGCAGCGATCCGATGTGCATCACACGGTTCCGCCGAGGAGCCACCGGCCCGACCTGCCGTCGACGCCGAGCCGGCCTGGCGGACACTGACGCTGCGCCGTCCGGCGTGCTGTGTGACCTGCGGCGCGGACCTGCCCGCCGGGGGCGCCGCTCAGTGGAACCGGGCGCAGCGGGGCACTCGTTGCCTCGCCCACGAAGCCGCGGACGTCGCGATCCCCACCGCCGAGAGGCACGAGCCGACGCCCGCGGCTCCGCGCGTCACGGGCGCGGCCGGCGGCTCGGCCCAGGCCGAGTACGAGCGGCGCAGGGCCCGTCGGGAACAACGCGTCCGGGACGCACACCCGCTCCTCGGCGGACTCGTCCTCGCGCTGTCCGATGAGCCGCAACACGTCACCGCCTGGCGGCAGGGCGCGGCCGGAGAGCGCGCCGTCGCCCGACGTCTGGACCAGCTCGTCGACCGCGGCGTCGAGGTGCTGCACGACCGGCGGATCCCGGGGACGAGGGCCAACATCGACCACATCGCCGTCTCGTCGTCCGGTGTCTACGTCATCGACTCGAAGAACTACACCGGCATGGTCCGCGTCGACGGGAAGGGCGGCCTGTTCGGCCCCCGGCGGTACAAGCTGCTCGTCGGCCGGCGCGACGCCACCGAGCTCGTCGCCGGCGTGCAGCGACAGGTGCAGCTGGTCCGCGATGCGCTTGCCGGGGACACCCGCCTACCCGTCGACGTAGCGGTCACCGGTGTCCTCGCGTTCTTCGACGCCGAGTGGCCGCTCTTCCCGCCCGACCGGATGGAGGACGTCCGACTCGGGGGACCGAGGTCCACGGCGAGGCTCATCGTCCGCGACGGGCCGTACACGCCGCAGGGCCTGGCGGCGATCGCCGAGCGGCTCCGCGGCCGGTTTCCGGAGGCTTAGACAGGGGCCGGTACCGGCGCGGCAGCCCCCACGACACCGCGTCTGGGCTCGCCACCCTGCTCGGTCCGCGACGCCCCCGAACAGGGCGATCGGCGGGGGCCGCCGCCGCGGTGGGCCACAGCAGGTCTCGATGGTGCCCAGCGTGGGGCCGGCCCTGCCGGCATGCGCGGCGGCGAGCTCCACCGCGGTGCTCGTGACGGCGTCCTCGATGACCGCGTGCTCGACGATCCCGGCGGCGCGGGCGTCCTCCCCGCCGTAGCGGCGGGCGGTGGTCATCGCCCCGTGCACGGCCGGTGGGGCGAGCCTCGACCTGGTCCAGCCCGGTGTGCACGGCGGTCAGCCAGTCGGGGTGGAACCGGTTCTCGGTGTCGCCAGAGTCGAGTGGGAACCCGTCGTCGTGGCGGTCCAGGGTGGGCACGGGTCTTCTCCGGGGCCGGCGGCCCCGGGGCCGGGACGGCCGGTGGAGCACCGTCGGCCGACGAGGACGGCGAGGACGGGCCGACGCCGGGGCATCGAGGCCCCGGCGGGGGCGAGGCGGCACCGTGGGCGCAGGGGCCAGGCTGGGTGGACTGCTGGTGGACCCGGCGCTGGGGCTGCCGCTGCGGGCCCGGCGGTACACGGTGCACCGCGACGTCGCCGTCCCCCTGCCCGACGGGGTGACCCTGCTCGGTGACCACTACCGCCCCGACGTCACCGGGGAGCCCTTCGCCGTCACGACCGGCGGTCGGACCTCCCGGGTCGAGGTGCTGCACGACGCCGCGCACCCCTCGCGCCTGGAACTGCCCGTGCTCCCCACCCGCTGACGGCGGGCCGGGGCGGCACGGGCCGGTCCTCGGCCGACCCGACGTCGGTCCACCAGTCCTGCACCTCCGGCGGGTCGAGCACGTCGACCCGCTCCCCGGGGCGGGGGACGGCGACCCGCGCCCCGGTGCGGGCCGCCTCGACGAGCAGCCGCCGCACCGGCTCGGCCCAGGGGTGGAAGGCCAGGTTGAAGGTCGCCCAGTGCACCGGGACCAGGACGTCGCCGCCCAGGTCGCCGTGCGCCCGCACCGCCTCCTCCGGGTCCATGTGCACCTCCCGCCACGCCGGGTCGTAGGCGCCGATCGGCAGCAGGGTCAGGTCGAAGGGCCCCAGCCGGGCGCCGATGCCGGCGAAGGCCGGCGTGTAGCCGGTGTCCCCGCCGAAGAACACCCGGTGCCGGGGGCCGTGCACCGCCCAGGAGCACCACAGGGTGTCGTCGCGGCCGAACCAGCGGCCGGAGAAGTGCCGGGCCTCGGTACAGGTGAGGGTCAGCCCGGCGACCACCACCGACTGGTCCCAGTCCAGCTCGACCACCCGCTCCGCGGGCACACCCCAGGCGCGCAGGTGCTGCCCGATGCCCAGCGGGACGACGAAGGGCGCGCGGGTCCGGTGCAGCAGCGCCTGCACGGTGGGCATGTCGAGGTGGTCGTAGTGGTCGTGGGAGACCAGCACCGCGTCCACGTCGGGCAGGTCGTCGATCGGCCCGGGCGGGGCGTGCAGCCGACGCGGCCCGAACAGCGGGGACGGCGAGACCCGGTCGCCCCACACCGGGTCGACCAGCACCCGCCGGCCGTCGACCTCCAGCAGGACGGTCGAGTGGCCCAGCCAGGTGGCGGCCAGCTCCCCGGCCCGGGCCGGGAACTCCGGGCACACGAGCGGGACGGGACCGATCGGGCGGCCACGGTCGCGCTCGCGGTGGGTCTGCCGGAGCAGGCCGCTGCGGGCGCTCACCGCGGGGATCACCGGGCCCGGCAGCCGGTTGCGGAACGTGCCGTCGCTGAACTGTGGCGAGCCGGTCACCTCCGGCAGCGGACCACGGCGACCGGCGCCGATGGCGGCGGGCAGCCCCCAGGTGGCGCGGACCACCAGGCCGACGGGGACGCCGACGGCGGCCGCCGCGGCGGCTCGGCGGATCAGGCGGGCAGGGTGGGACGTCACCCCTCCAGCATCCCAACCCCAGCGGTCGGGTGCGTCCTGGGCGTGCACCGCGGGGCCGCTCCGGGACGGTGGCCCTAGCGGGTCCCGTCGCCGTCGCGACGGTGGCCGAGCAGTGCGTCGACGGCCGCGCGTCCCCGGCCCGCGGCGATGTCGGCCAGCAGCTGCACCACCAGCTCGTGCACCCGCACGTTGGTGACCTGGGAGCGGTGGGACAGCGCCTGGAACGCCTCGTCGGCGGACAGCCCCGCCGCGAACAGCAGCGCCCCCTTCGCCTGTTCGATGACCGCCCGGCTCTCCATCGCCCGGCGGAGGTTGTCCGCCTCCCCGCGCGCGAGGTCGTAGGCCTGCCGGTTGGCGACCACGGTGGCCGCCCTCCGGGCGAGGTGGCGGGCGGCTTCCCGGGCCGCGTCGCAGAGACCGTCGACCTCGGTGCTGTAGAGGTTCAGCCCGACCTGCGGACCGGCGGCGACGGGCAGCGGCAGGGGCACCGAGAACGAGCTGAGCGCACCCCGGTGCACCGCCGCGGACAGGTAGACCGGCCACCGCCGGTCCGCGCTGCTGTCCTGCACCCACCGGGCCGTCCCGGTGCGCGCGGCGTCCAGGCACGGCCCGAACCCCGACTCGTACTGGGTCTCGTCGAGCTCGTACGCCAGCAGCCCCGTCCAGGCGACCGAGGACACCCGACCGTTCTCCAGCACCGTCACCGACGCCTCGGCCACCCCCGGGACGTGGGCGCGCGCCGCCTCGACGACCTTCTGCAGCACCCCCGTCGTGGAGTGCTCGGCGAGCAGGAGCCGGCTCAGCTCGTCGGTGCACCCGGCCACCCGGGCGACGACGGCGTCCCCCGCCGGCGTCGGGACGTAGGGGCCCGGTGTCTGCGCGGCCGGTGTGCGGACGACCGGTCGCGCGACGACGCGTCGGGTCGCCGCCGGTGGCCTGCTGGCCGCGTCGATGTCTGCCGGTGTGCGGGGAGTGGTGCTCGGTGCCGGTCGAGCCGGCTCGGCTGTGGCGCTCATGGGAGGCCCCTCGGCAGGCACGTGCCTGCACGTGGGGCGCCGCGGACGGGCCGAGGCGACCCCAGGAGACGCCCGCTGTTGGACGTCCCACCGGTCAACGACCGGTACCCCCACCGTAGCCACGCTGTCGATGGCCCCGGTGGCCCCACCAGCTCTCCGACGAGCACGACAGGCTGCGCGTCGGCGGGTGGGAGCAGCCGCTCAGCCGGCCGGCAGGCCGCTCGGGCTGCCCGACGTCGGCCGGCACACCAGCACCGGGCAGGGTGCGGAGTGCTGGACCCGGGAGGCCGTCGTCCCCAGCAGGATCGTGGCCGTCAGCCCCCGGCTGCCCGAGGCCAGCGAGATCAGGCCGGCTCCGGTGTCGACCGCGGCCCGGATGATCTCCGCGGCCGGGGAGCCGCTGCGCACCTGGGTGTGGATGGTCGGGCCCCAGCCGTCGAAGACCGCGGCGACGTGGGCGACGGCCGACGCGGCGTCGTCCTGGAAGCTGAAGTCGGTGGGCTCGGTGTTGCGCCGCTCGGTGAGCTCGTTGGCGAAGGGCACCGCCGCGTAGGGGCTGACCACGGCCACCACGGTCACGTGGGTGATCTCCCGGGAGTCGGCGATCCACTGGAACTGCCGGGCCGCGGCGAAGGAGGCCTGCGAGCCGTCGGTGGCGACGATGACGTGCACGGTCAGTGCTCCTTCGTGGTGGGGGCAGCGCGCTTCGTGCTCAACCGCTGCGCCAGGAAGAGGACCAGGCCGACGGCCAGCAGCCCGGCCACCCAGAGCAGGGCCCCGGGGTCGTCGTAGAGCGTGTAGACGAGCACCACGACGTTGCCCACGATCCCGAACACCAGCAGCGGGGTGTTGGCTCGGTAGGTGTCGGCGGTCTCGTCGCTGCCCCGCAGCGTGAGGCAGGCGATGATCACCAGGGCGTAGATGAAGTGCAGGAAGACCACGGTGATGGTGGCCAGCCGGTCGACGACGTCGAGGTCGGAACCGCTGAGCTGGATCAGCGCGCCGATGACCAGCAGGACGCCCACGACCGCCGCACCGAACAGCAGCGCCACGTACGGGCTGCGGCGGGTGGGGTGCACCTTCTCGAACACCGCGGGGACGACGTCCTCACGGGCCATCCCGTAGAGGATCCGGGACTGGGCGACGACGGTGACCAGCGTGGTGTTGCTGATCGCGACCATGGCGATCAGCCCGAAGACGACGAGCATGACGCTGACCGGGATCGGCAGCAGATCGGCCCGGATGACCTCGAGCAGCGTGTTGCCGGCCAGCACGTCGACGGGCACCGCGAGCGCTGCGGCGACGGACACCAGCACGTAGACGACGCCGGCGGTCACCATGCCGCCGATCAGCGCCCGCGGGAAGGCCCGGGAGGGGTCGATGGTCTCCTCGGCGACGTTGGCGGCGTTCTCGAACCCGGTCATCGCGAAGAAGGCCAGCGAGACGCCGGAGACCACCGCGATGGCCTTGCTGCCCTCACCGCTGAACTGCAGCAGCACCGAGGGGTCGGAGATGCCCTGGAACAGGGCGATCACCCCGATGACCACGATGATCAGCAGGCCGCTGAGCTCGATGAACGTCATGACGACGTTGGCCACGACCGACTCGGTGATGCCGATCAGGTTCACCAGCGTGAGGACGGCGACGAAGGCCAGCGCGATGAGCAGCGCGGGGATCACGGCGTCCTCGCTCATCCCGACCACCCCGGCGAAGTACCGGACGAAGCCCGAGGCCAGCGACCCGACGGCGGCCATGTTGGCCGAGAGCATGCAGATGGTGATGAAGAAGGTGAGCACCGGCATGCGGAAGGCCTTGTTGACGTACAGCGAGGCCCCGGCGGCCTGCGGGTACTTCGTGACCAGCTCGGCGTAGGCCAGCCCGGTCACCGTGGCGACGGTGACCCCGGCCAGGAAGGCCATCCAGAACGCCCCGCCGACGGCCGCGGCGACCAGGCCGATCAGCACGTAGATGCCCGACCCGAGGACGTCACCGACCACGTAGAAGTACAGCTGCTTGGCGGTGATCGAGCGCTTGAGCTCGCTGCGGCCCGCGCTCTGCGCGACGTCCGGTGTGGTCATGGGAGGACGTTAGGGCTGCCCAGGTACCTCACAGGTGACGGTCAGGTCACGATCCGGCACCGCTCAGGACCGGGCGAGCCCGTGGCGGAGTTCGGCCAGCGCGCGGTCCAGGCCCACCCGCGGGGCCCAGCCCCACCGGCGGGCCCGGTCGGTGAGCAGCTGCCCGGTCCAGACCGGCTCGTCGGTCCACTCCGGGGCGGTGCCGACGGCCTCTCCCACCGCACCCAGGTAGTCACCCCAGGTGGCAGGCTCGCCCGCGACCAGCACCGGGGTGGTCCCGCCGGGGACCGGGCCCTGCTCGGGGTCCTCGGAGGTGGCGACGGCGCCCACGGCGAGGTCGGCGAGCATCGCGGCGAGGTCCTCGACGTGCACCCAGGCCCAGCTCTTGGTCGGGTTCACGCTGCGGTCGCCGTCGCCGAAGGCCTGCGGGCGCAGCGTGTTCCACACCGACGTCTCCCCGGCCCCGGCGATGGCCGGGGGGCGCACCAGCACCGTGGTCAGCCCGCCCACCTCGGCCAGCGCGACGTCGGCGGCGTTCTTGGTGTCCGGGTAGTCACCGCTGCCCGGGGGCAGCAGGGCGGCGTCCTCGGCGAGGTCGCCCAGGCCGGCCGAGCGGTCGTAGACCCCCGCGGTCGAGACGTGCACCAGCCGGGCGACGCCGATGTCCCGGGCCGCGCGGGCGATCCGTGCGGTGCCCTCGACGCCGACCCGGTGCTGCTCGTCGCGGCCCGAGCCCATCGGGTGCACGGTGGTGACGACGGCATCGGCACCCGAGAGCGCGTCGGCGGCGTCCCCCACGTGCTCGGTGACGCCGTCGAGCACCGGAGCCGTCCCGGGCCGGCGGACGACGGCACGCACCTGCGCGGACCGCTCGGCCAGCGCCCGGCAGACGGCGGCGCCGACGAGTCCGTTGGCACCGGTGACCACGACGACGGGAGAGGAGACGCTCATGCCCCCACCCTGCGGTGCGACCCCGCTCAGCGCAGCGCGGCCTCGGCGCCCGCGGCGGTGACCCACAGGTCGGTGGTGACGGCCAGGCAGTCCACGCCGCGCCCGGCGAACCGGGCCGCGGTCGCCGGGTCTCCCCCGTAGGCGCCCACCGGCACCCCGGCCGCCCGGCCCGCAGCCAGCACGCGGTCGAGTGCGGAGTCCGCGGACCGGTCGTCGAGGAGGCCCGCGACGGTGGTGCCCAGCGACAGCGACAGGTCGTTGGGCCCGATGAAGAGCAGGCCGACCCCGGGCACGGCGGCGATCTGCTCGACGCACGCCAGCGCCTCGGCGGACTCGATCATCACCGCACACAGCGGGTCCGTCGTCCGGGCGGGCTCGCCCCAGGTCGGCGCCAGCGGCCCGGCACTGCGCCGTCCCCGGGGCGGGTAGGAGGCGGCTTCCACGGCGGCCCGGGCCTCCTGCGCCGAGTCCACCTGCGGGACGACGACGGCGGCCGCCCCGGCGTCCAGGGCCAGCCCGATGCCGGTGAACTCCGAGGACGGCACGCGGACGACGAGCGCGGCGGGCACGCCGTGCCAGCTGCGGGCCACCTCGAGCAGCTCGGCGCGGCCGTAGACCCCGTGCTGCATGTCCAGGGCCACCCAGTCGAACCCGGCCAGGCCGAGCCTGCGGGCCGTTCCCGGGCCGGCGTCGGAGCACCAGACACCGCGACTGTGCCGACCGAATCCTCGAGGTGTCGTCATCCCGGCACGCTAGCGTCCCGGCACGCCGACCGAGGAGACAGACGATGGCCCGCACTCCCCCACCCCAGGTGACGCCGGCCGAGGTGCGTGCCGAGCTGGCCGCCCTCGAGGACCCGCGGATGCGCGCGGTGAACGCCCGGCACGGTGACGACCACGGGGTGGACCTCTCCGGTCTGCGCGGGCTGGGCAGGCGGCTGACGGCCCAGCAGCCGCTGGCCCGGGAGCTGGTGCTCGCCGACCACCCGACGCCCAGGGGCCGCACGTCACCGTTCGCGCCGGTGTGGATCGCCGCGATCGTCCGGCGCCGGGCTCTGCAGGATGCGACGGCGCGGGCATGAGGTTCGCGACCTACGCCCACGACGGGGTGGTCACCGCCGGCGTCGTCACCGCGGCCGGGGTGCACGCACTGCCCGGCACGACGGTGCTGGACCTGGTCCGCGCCGGGCTGCCCACCGCGCTCGCCGCCGGGGAGCAGGCCACCGACGGCCCCGCCGTCCCGCTGGACGCCGTCCGGCTGCTGCCACCTCTGGCCGCCCCCACGGTGCGCGACTTCGTCGCCTTCGAGGAGCACGTGGAGGGCGTCGTCGCCGGCATGGGGATGGCCGCCGCGGTGGTGCCCGAGTGGTACCAGGCACCGACCTTCTACTTCACCAACCCCTACGCCCTGCACGGCGCACACGACGACGTCGCCGTCCCCCCGGGGTGCCAGCAGTTCGACTTCGAGCTGGAGGTCGCCGTCGTCGTCGGCCGGGACGGCGCCTCGCTGACCCCCGAGGCCGCCCGCGACCACGTGTTCGGCTACACGGTCCTCAACGACTGGTCGGCCCGGGACCTGCAACGTCGCGAGATGCGGGTGGGCCTGGGCCCGGCGAAGGGCAAGGACTCCGCCACCACCCTGGGGCCGTTCCTGGTCACCGCCGACGAGCTCGAGCCCCACCGGGACGAGGAGGGCTTCCTGGCCCTGGACATGCGGGTGTCGGTCAACGGCGCACTGGTCGGGGCGGACCTGCTCTCGAACATGGGCTGGCCGTTCGAGGAGCTCATCGCCTACGCCTCCCGGGGCACCGAGGTGCGGGCCGGTGACGTGCTCGGCTCGGGCACCTGCGGCAACGGGGGCTGCCTGGCCGAGCTGTGGGGCCGCCGCGGCGCCGGCTCCCTGCCGTCCCTGCAGCCCGGCGACGTGGTCGAGATGACCGTGGAGGCCCTGGGCACCATCCGCAACACCGTCGTCCCCGGCCTCGAGCTGCCCCCGGTGGCCCCCGCCCGCCCACGACCGCGCATCCGCGCCCGTCCCTGAGCGGGGGTCGCGGGCCGGCCCGCACGGGGGCGGGCCGGTGTCCCGACCGGCCACCCGCAGGCGCCCAGGCCACCCCTCAGGGCCGGAGGACCGCCCGGCCCACCA
>JAOPVM010000391.1 GCA_025966215.1 Klenkia sp. | reverse complement strand
GGGTGGGCGTGCTGCCCACCCCCGCCGTCGCCTTCCTGACCGCCCAGACCGGCGCCGACCTCGGCGTGATGATCTCGGCCAGCCACAACCCGATGCCCGACAACGGCATCAAGCTGTTCTCCCGCGGTGGGCACAAGCTGCCCGACGCGGTCGAGGCGGCCATCGAACGTCGCATCACCGGGCACCTGTCCGCGACCGACGCCCCCGACCACCGGCCCACCGGGGCCGACGTGGGACGTGTCCGCGACCTGCCCGACGCCGGTGCCCGCTACGTGGAGCACGTGCTGTCCTCGCTGCGCCGCCCGTTGGCCGGCGTCCGCGTCGTCGTCGACTGCGCGCACGGCGCCGCGTCGGTGTGCGCCCCGGAGGTGTACCGCCGGGCCGGCGCCCAGGTGCACGTCATCGGCGGCGACCCCGACGGCTGGAACATCAACGACGGGATCGGCTCCACCCACCTCGGCCCACTGCGCGACGCGGTGGCCGCGACCGGTGCGGACCTCGGCATCGCCCACGACGGGGACGCCGACCGCTGCCTGGCCGTGACCGCCAGCGGCGAGCTGGTCGACGGCGACCAGATCCTCGCCATCTGCGCGCTGGACCTGCACGAACGCGGTGAGCTGGTCGGCGACACGGTCGTGGCCACCGTGATGAGCAACCTGGGCTTCCACCACACGATGCGCGACGCCGGGATCACCGTGGCCACCACGGCGGTCGGTGACCGCTACGTGCTGGAGGCGCTGCGCTCCCGCGGGCTGTCGCTGGGTGGGGAGCAGTCCGGGCACCTGGTGTTCCTGGACTGGGCCACCACCGGCGACGGTCTGCTCACCGGGCTGGCCCTGCTGGCCCGGATGTCGGCCACCGGCTCCTCGCTGGCCGAGCTCGCCTCCGTCGTGCAGAAGCTGCCCCAGGTGCTGGTGAACGTGCCGGTCAGCGACCGGCTCGCGGTCGCCGAGGACGACGACGTGGCCCGTGCGGTCAACGCCGTGGAGGAGGAGCTCGGGGAGACCGGACGGGTGCTGCTGCGCCCCTCGGGGACCGAGCAGCTGGTGCGGGTGATGGTCGAGGCACCCACCCAGGAGCAGGCCGACGAGGTCGCCCACCGGCTCGCCGAGGTCGTCGCCGCCGTCTGACCGGAGGCCGGGGGGACGTATCGTCAGACCCCATGTGCGGCATCGTGGGGTACGTCGGTCCTCAGAACGCGTTGGACGTGGTCCTGGAGGGCCTGCGCCGGTTGGAGTACCGGGGGTACGACTCCGCCGGGGTCGCCGTCCTCGCCGACGGGCAGCTGGCCACGGCCAAGAAGGCCGGCAAGGTCGCGAACCTGGAGAAGGAGCTCGCCGAGAAGGCGCTGCCGACCGCCACGATCGGCATCGGGCACACCCGGTGGGCCACCCACGGTGGGCCGACGGACCGCAACGCCCACCCGCACACCTCCGCCGACGGCACGGTGGCGGTGATCCACAACGGGATCATCGAGAACTTCGCGGCCCTGCGCACCGAGGTCGAGGCGACCGGGGTGGAGTTCACCTCCGAGACCGACACCGAGGTCGTCGCCCACCTGCTGGACGCGGTCTACCCGACGCTGTCCGAGGGCCCGGGCCGGCTGGCCGAGGCCATGCGCGTGGTGTCCCGCCGGTTGGAGGGGGCCTTCACCCTCGTCGCCAGCCACGCCGCCGAGCCCGACACGCTGGTCGCCTCGCGTCGCAACTCCCCGCTCGTGGTCGGCGTGGGGGACGGCGAGTACTTCCTCGGCTCCGACGTCGCCGCGTTCATCGGGCACACCCGCAACGCCCTGGAGCTCGGCCAGGACCAGGTCGTCGAGCTGCACCGCACGAACGGCGTGACCGTCACCGACTTCGCCGGGAACACCGTCGAGCCGCTGGCGTACTCCGTCGACTGGGACGCCGCCGCCGCCGAGAAGGGCGGCTACGACTGGTTCATGCTCAAGGAGATCGCCGAGCAGCCCCAGGCCGTCGCCGACACCCTGCTGGGCCGCCTGGGCGAGCGCGGGGAGATCGTGCTCTACGAGGTCAGGATCTCCGACGATGACCTGCTCGGTGTCACCAATGTCTTCGTGATCGCCTGCGGCACCGCCTACCACGCCGGGCTGATCGCCAAGTACGCCATCGAGCACTGGACCCGCATCCCGGTCGAGGTCGAGCTGGCCAGTGAGTTCCGCTACCGCGACCCGGTGCTGGACCGCTCCACGCTCGTCGTCGTCATCTCCCAGTCGGGGGAGACGATGGACACCCTGATGGCGCTGCGGCACGCCAAGGAGCAGCAGGCCCGGGTGCTGGCGATCTGCAACGCCAACGGCTCGACCATCCCGCGTGAGTCCGACGCCGTGCTCTACACCCGGGCCGGGCCCGAGGTCGCCGTCGCCTCCACCAAGGGTTTCCTCACCCAGGTGGTGGCCTGCTACCTGGTCGGGCTCTTCCTGGCCCAGGTGCGCGGGCTGAAGTACGAGGACGAGGTGGCCGCCGTCGTCGCCGAGCTGCGTCAGCTGCCCGAGCAGGTGTCCCAGGTGCTGGCCGGGATGGACGGGGTCCGCGAGCTCGGCCGGTCGCTGGCCACCGAGTCCACGATCCTGTTCCTGGGCCGGCACGTCGGCTACCCGGTGGCCCTGGAGGGCGCGCTCAAGCTCAAGGAGCTGGCCTACATCCACGCCGAGGGCTTCGCCGCCGGGGAGCTCAAGCACGGCTCGATCGCCCTCATCGGGCAGGGCACGCCGGTCATCGTCGTGGCGCCGTCCCCGCGGGGCCGGGAGTCGCTGCACGGCAAGGTGGTGTCCAACATCCAGGAGGTCCGCGCCCGGGGGGCCCGGACCATCGTCATCGCCGAGGAGGGCGACGACGACGTGCTGCCCTACGCCGACCACGTCATCCGGGTGCCCCGCACGCCCACCCTGCTCGCGCCGGTGGTCACCACGATCCCGCTGCAGGTGCTGGCCTGCGAGATCGCCGACACCCGCGGTCTGGACGTCGACATGCCCCGCAACCTGGCCAAGTCCGTCACCGTGGAGTGATCGTCGGGGTCGGGATCGACGTGTGTCCGGTGGAGCGGTTCGCTGCCTCGCTCACCCGGACGCCGGGGCTGCGGGACCGGCTGTTCACCGCGGCCGAGCAGCGGACGCCGTCCGGGGCCGAACGCAGCGGTGAGTCCCTCGCCGCCCGGTTCGCGGCCAAGGAGGCGCTCGCCAAGGCCCTCGGGGCCCCCGGGGACCTGCACTGGCACGACGCCGAGGTCACCGTCGGCGAGCACGGCCGGCCCCTGATCGAGGTGCGTGGCACGGTGGCCGCCCGGGCGGAGCTGCTGGGGGTGACCGGCTGGCACGTGTCGCTCAGCCACGACGGGGGCATCGCCTCGGCCGTGGTGATCGCGGAGAAGGACTCGTGACCGGCCTCTACACCGCCGACCAGGTGCGGGCCGCCGAGGCCGGCCTCCTGGCCCGGCTGCCCGCGGGCGCCCTGATGCAGCGCGCCGCCACCGGACTGGCCACCGTGTGCCTGCGGCTGGTCGGCCGGGCGGTCGGCGTGCGGGTGACCCTGCTGGTCGGTGCCGGCGACAACGGCGGTGACGCCCTGGTCGCCGGTGCGTCCCTCGCCGGCCGCGGGGCCGCGGTCACCGCGTTGCTCCTGGACCCCGACCG
>JAOPVM010000346.1 GCA_025966215.1 Klenkia sp. | reverse complement strand
TCCCTGGTCGCCGTCGGGAGCCTGGGCCGCCGCGAGCCCGCCCCGTACGGCGACCTCGACCTGGTCCTCGTGCACGACGGCCGCGCCGAGATCGGCGCCGTCGCCGACGCGCTCTGGTACCCCGTCTGGGACGCCGGCCACAAGCTCGACCACTCCGTGCGCACCGTCGCCGAGGCCGTCCAGGTCGCCGGCACCGACGTGAAGGCCGGGTTGGGGCTGCTCGACGTCCGGCACGTGGCCGGCGACGGCGAGCTGTCGGCCCGGCTGCGCACCGCCACGCTGGCCAGCTGGCGGCAGCATGCCGCCCGGCTGCTGCCCGAGCTGCGCGACATCCGCCGCGGTCGGGTGCGCACGGTGGGGGAGCTGGGCTTCCTGCTCGAGCCCGACCTGAAGGAGGCCTACGGGGGCCTGCGCGAGGGCCAGGTCCTCCGCGCGCTGTCCACCGCCCAGCTGGTCGACGAGCCCCCCGCCGACGCGGGGGAGGCCTACGCGTTCCTGGTCGACGTCCGGGACGAGCTGCGCCGGCGCACCCGGCGCGCCTCGGACGTGCTGGTCCGTCAGGAGCAGCACGGGGTCGCTGCAGCCCTCGGGCTCGCCGACGACGACGTCCTGCTCCGTCAGGTCAGCCTGGCCGGACGACGGCTGGCCTTCGTCGCCGACGAGACCTGGCGCCGGGTCGAGACCGCCCTGGTCAGACGCCCCCGCACCCGCTACCGCCGGGTCCGCCGCGAGCCGCTGGCCGAGGGCGTCGTCCGGCAGGGCGACGAGGTGGTGCTGGCGAGGGACGCCCGTCCCGCCGTGGACCCCGGGCTGGTGCTCCGCGGGGCCGCCGCCGCCGCGCGCGCGGACCTGCTGCTCTCGCCGTACACGCTCAAGGTGCTCGCCGTGCACGCCCCGCCGCTGCCCGAGCCCTGGCCGCCGGAGGTGCGCTGGTCGTTCCTGCGGCTGCTGGCCAGCGGGCGCAGCGCCGTCCCGGTCATCGAGCAGCTGGACCAGGAGGGGCTGCTGTCCCGGATGCTCCCGGAGTGGGACCGGGTGCGGTCGTTGCCCCAGCGGCACCCCTGGCACCGGTTCACCGTCGACCGGCACCTGGTCGAGGCCGCGGCCGCCGCCGCCGAGCTGACCCGCGACGTCGACCGGCCCGACCTGCTGCTGGTCGGGGCCCTGCTGCACGACATCGGCAAGGGCTGGCCCGGCGACCACACCGACGTCGGTGTCGTCGTGATCCGGGAGACGGCCACCCGGATGGGCTTCGCCCCGGCCGACGTCGACGTGCTCGTGGCGATGGTGCGCTGCCACCTGCTGCTGCCCGACGTGGCCACCCACCGCGACATCGACGACCCCGCCACCATCGACCGGGTGGTCGACGCGATCGGTGCCGACCCCGCGCTGCTGCAGCTGCTGCACGCCCTGGCCCAGGCCGACGGCGCGGCCACCTCGACCTCGGCCTGGTCGCCGTGGAAGGCCCACCTGGTCGCCGCGCTGGTGGGCCGGGTCGCGGCCCGGCTGGGCAGCACCACGGTGCCCGAGCCGGTGCTGGAACCCAGTGACCCGCAGGCGACCGCACCCGCCCCGGCCATCCCCGGGCAGACCCAGCCGGTCACCGTCGGCATCGAGGACGTGCCCGACGGGCAGCAGGTCACCTTCGGCGCCCCCGACCGGCCGGGGCTGTTCAGCCTCTGCTCGGGGGTCCTGGCGCTCAACCAGCTCGACGTCCGGGCCGCGCGGGTGACCGTCGAGGGCGGGCACACCACGGCGGTCTTCGCGGTCCGGGCGCGGTTCGGACGGGCGCCCGTGCCGGAGATCCTGGCCGACTCGGTGCGCGCCGCGCTGGAGGGCAGCCTGCCGCTGGCCGACCGGCTGGCCCAACGGGAGAGGGACTACAGCCAGGACGGGCAGCGGGGCGCCCCGCCGCGGGTGGCCTGGTTCGACGCCGAGGCCACCGGGGCCGCCGCGAGCCTGGTGGAGGTGCGCGCGGCCGACCGGGCCGGGCTGCTGTACCGGCTGACCGCGGCGCTGGCCGCCGAGGGGCTGGACGTCACCTCGGCGACGGTGGAGACCCTCGGCGCCGACGCGGTGGACGCCTTCTACCTGGCCGACCCCTCGGGCACCCCGGTCGACGCCGACCAGCGCTCCCGGGCCGACCGGGCGCTGCTCGCCGCCGCGGCCGGGGTCGCCCCGGATCCCGTGCCCCGCTGACTGCACCCCGCGGTCGATACGCTGGGTGGGGTCGGGCCGCAGGTCGGCCCGCCCACCCCTGATCCACCTGCGTGAGGACGTGTTGTGTTCGAGACCCTCTCCGACCGGCTCGAAGCGGTCTTCACCGGGCTGCGCGGCAAGGGCCGGCTCTCCGACGCCGACATCGACGCCACGGCCCGGGAGATCCGGATCGCGCTGCTCGAGGCCGACGTCGCGCTGCCGGTGGTCCGCACGTTCATCACCTCGGTCAAGGACCGGGCCCGCGGCGCCGAGGTCAGCCAGGCGCTGAACCCGGCCCAGCAGATCATCAAGATCGTCAACGAGGAGCTCGTCGGCGTCCTCGGTGGGGAGACCCGCCGGATCCGCTACGCCAAGAACTCCCCGACGGTGATCATGCTGGCCGGCCTGCAGGGCGCCGGCAAGACCACCCTGGCCGGCAAGCTCGGCCGCTGGCTCAAGGCCCAGGGCCACACCCCGCTCCTGGTGGCCTGCGACCTGCAGCGTCCCAACGCGGTCAACCAGCTGTCCATCGTCGCCGGGCAGGCCGGGGTGGACGTCTACGCCCCGCAGCCGGGCAACGGCGTCGGCGACCCGGTCGCGGTGGCCCGCGAGTCCATCGAGCACGCCCGCCGCACCATGCACGACGTCGTGGTCGTCGACACCGCAGGTCGGCTCGGCATCGACGCCGAGCTGATGGCCCAGGCCGCCGGGATCCGGGACGCCGTCCAGCCCGACGAGACGCTGTTCGTCGTCGACGCGATGATCGGCCAGGACGCCGTCACCACCGCGATCGCCTTCCAGGAGGGCGTCGGCTTCTCCGGCGTCGTGCTCACCAAGCTCGACGGCGACGCCCGCGGCGGTGCCGCGCTCAGCGTCCGGGGCGTGACCGGCCAGCCGATCATGTTCGCCTCGACCGGTGAGAAGCTCACCGACTTCGACGTCTTCCACCCCGAGCGGATGGCCTCGCGCATCCTCGGCATGGGCGACGTCCTCACCCTGATCGAGCAGGCCGAGCAGGCCTTCGACGCCGATCAGGCCGAGGCCATGGCCGGCAAGCTGGCCAGCCGCGAGGGCTTCACCCTCGAGGACTTCCTCGAGCAGATGCTGGCCATCCGCAAGATGGGCCCGATCGCCAACCTGCTGGGCATGCTGCCCGGGGCCGGGGCGATGAAGGAGCAGCTCAAGCAGGTCGACGACCGCGACCTGGACCGCACCG
>JAOPVM010000332.1 GCA_025966215.1 Klenkia sp. | reverse complement strand
GTCGGGCACGATCCGCTCGATCGAGAGCCTGCACTCCCTGGAGAAGCTGAACCAGTACTCCGCGGTGCCCTTCGACCACTGATCGGCCCCGCCACGACGGAACGGCCCGGCCCCCACGTGGGGCCGGGCCGTTCCGTCGTGTGCCGAGCTACTCGATGGAGGAGCAGAAGACCGCGCTGGCCTCCTGCTCGCTCACCCGGCCCCCGCACGTGTCGCCGTAGGTCTCGTACGCCGAGCCGATGTCCGCCTGCAGCCAGAGGTCCAGGCACGCCTCGAAGTCCCCGTCGAAACAGCCCTGAGCCAGCTCGTACTGGCCCTGCTGCCCGTACTGCGGCTGCGGCTGGCCCCACTGTGGCTGCTGCTGGCCCTGGCCGGGCTGCTGGCCGTACGGGTCACCCTGGCCGGACTGGCCCCAGGGCTGCTGACCGTCGTCGGGCGGGTAGGGCGGCTGCGACATGCGGGGAGACTGCTCGGTTCCGGTCTCTGGCCTGCGGATCGTAGGTAGTGGCCAGGAGCCGTCACCACCCGCCGTGACCGGAAGGTGACCTGACCCCACCCGCCCGGGTGGTCCCGGTCGGGTGGGGCGCCGACTCAGTCGCCGAAGACGTCGACGCACAGCAGGCCGGTGCCGACCTCCTGCCGGTAGGCGCACGAGTCGCCGTAGTCGTTGTAGGCCTCGAGGTCGCCGCCCACCGAGGCACCGAACAGGTCGTCGCAGGCGCCCATGTCGCCGTCGTAGCAGGTCTGGGCGAGGGCATCGAGGGTCGGGTCGGTGCCCAGCCCCGTCGGCTCCTGGCCGGGCGGCGGGATCTCCCCGCTGGGGGCCTGGGACGTCGAGGGGCTGGAGGCGGTCTCGTCCTCGTCCGAGGACGAGGAGCTCGAGGAGGAGCTGGAGGACGACGAGCTCGAGGACGACGCACTGGTGGTCGTGGCGGCCGCGGTGCTGCCGCCGGCGGTCGTCGTCCCCTCGTCGTCCCCACCGAGCAGGAGGACCAGGGCGGTCACCACGGCGGCGACGACCACGACACCGGCGATCGACAGCGCGATGATCGTGTTCTTGTTGCTCTTCGGGGGCTGGCCCTGCCCGTAGGGCTGCTGGCCGTACTGCGGCTGCTGCCCGTACTGGTCCTGGCCGTAGCCGGGCTGGCCGTACTGCTGCTGGCCGTACTGGGGCTGCTGGCCGTACTGCGGCTGCTGGCCGTACGGGGGCTGCTGGCCGTACGGGGGCTGCTGCCCGTACTGCCCCTGCTGGCCGTACTGGCCCTGCTCGGGGAACTGCGAGGTGGGGTCGCGGTCCGGGGAGGACGGCTCCCAGGGACGGTCGCCGCCCGGGGGAGGCTGGGGAGGCTGGCTCATGACGGGAACTCCTCGGTCCGTGGGCAGGCGTCGGAAGACTAGGGACGGTTGCCCCACGCCGCCATCCGACGGGCCGAGGGTCACCCGGGCGGGTACACCGGCTCGTCTACCGTCGACCCCCGAACGACCTGACACCGACACCCCCGGAGCGCAGCGTGGCCACCGAGCAGGACTTCCGCATCGAGCACGACTCCATGGGGGAGGTCCGCGTCCCGGCGCACGCCAAGTGGCGCGCCCAGACCCAGCGCGCGGTCGAGAACTTCCCGATCAGCGGCACCCCGATCGAGCGCGAGCTGATCGGTGCGCTGGCCGCCATCAAAGGCGCGGCCGCGACGGTCAACGCCTCCCTCGGCGTGCTGCCCGAGGACGTCGCCCGGGCCATCGGCGACGCCGCCGCCCAGGTCGCCCGCGGCGACTGGGACTCCCACTTCCCGATCGACGTCTTCCAGACCGGCTCGGGCACCTCGTCGAACATGAACACCAACGAGGTCATCGCGACCCTGGCCACCGAGGCCTCCGGGCTGCCGGTGCACCCCAACGACCACGTGAACGCCTCGCAGTCCTCCAACGACGTGTTCCCCTCCGCGATCCACATCGCCACCACCCGCGCCGTCGTCGCCGTCCTCGTGCCGGCCCTGGAGCACCTGGCCGCCTCGCTGGAGCGCAAGGCCACCGAGTTCGCCGATGTCGTCAAGAGCGGCCGCACGCACCTGATGGACGCCACCCCGGTGACCCTGGGCCAGGAGTTCGGCGGCTACGCCGCGGCGATCCGCTACGGCGTCGAGCGCCTGCAGGCCTCGCTCCCCCGCATCGGCGAGCTGCCGCTGGGTGGCACGGCGGTGGGCACCGGGATCAACACCCCGCCCGGCTTCGCCGCGGCGATCATCTCCACGCTGGCCGCCGACATGGACCTGCCGCTCACCGAGGCACGCGACCACTTCGAGGCCCAGAGCTCCCGCGACGGGCTGGTCGAGGCCTCCGGGCAGCTCAAGACCATCGCCGTCGGCCTGGTGAAGATCTGCAACGACCTCCGGTGGATGGGCTCGGGCCCGCGCACCGGGCTCGGTGAGATCGCGCTGCCCGACCTGCAGCCGGGCTCCTCGATCATGCCGGGCAAGGTGAACCCGGTGCTGCCCGAAGCCGCCATCCAGGTGGCCGCCCAGGTGATCGGCAACGACGCCGCGGTGACCTTCGCCGGCACCACCGGCTCCTTCGAGCTCAACGTGACGCTGCCGCTGATGGCCCGCAACGTGCTGGAGTCCATCCGGCTGCTGGCCAACGTGAGCCGCCTGCTGGCCGACCGGTGCATCGACGGCATCACCGCGAACGTCGAGCGCTGCCGGGAGCTGGCCGAGTCCAGCCCCTCGATCGTGACGCCGCTGAACAAGTACATCGGGTACGAGGAGGCCGCGATCGTGGCCAAGCAGTCGCTGAAGGAGCAGAAGACGATCCGCCAGGTGGTCGTGGAGCGCGGTTACGTCGAGGCCGGGAAGCTGACCGAACAGCAGCTCGATGCCGCCCTGGACGTGCTGTCGATGACCCACCCCTGACCGGTAGCGTCCACGACGATGACCGACACAGACGTACGCCTGGCCTACCCCGGTGGGGACCTGAACCTGCCCGTCGTCCCCTCCTCGGAGGGCGCCGAGGGCATCGACACCAGCAAGCTGCTGGCCACGACCGGCAAGGTCGCGCTGTACATCTGCTTCTTGAACACGGCCGCCTTCACGTCGGCCGTCACCTACATCGACGG
>JAOPVM010000324.1 GCA_025966215.1 Klenkia sp. | reverse complement strand
CTCGGTGGTCGCTGCCGGCCACCCGGTGCACCCGCACCGCGCGCACCCCGACCCGGCGGTCGACCAGCACGTGGTCGATGACCAGCTGCGGGTGCGGCCACCGGCGGGGCGTCCAGGTGGTGGTCAGCGCCTGCCCGGCCGCGCGGGCCGCGTCGACGTACCCGCGGGCGAGCAGCCGGCGGAACCCGGCGTGGTCGAACGTGGCGTTGTGGTCCCCGGCCAGCACCCGGACGGCGTCGGTGCCGGGGTCGGGCAGCGCGGTCAGGTCGGCGGTCCACCCGGCGACGCCGGCGGGAGACCCGGCGGGTGGCTGGCTGTGCACCGCGGTGAGGTCCACGGCGAGTGCGCCGGGCACGTCCAGCACCGCCCGGGGCTGGTCGAAGCGGCCCGGCACGGTGGTCCGGCCCGTGAGCGGGAACCGGGAGAACACGGCTCCACCGGCACCGGGCGGGTTGCCCGGCCTGGCCTGCACCACGTGGTCGTGCGCCAGCAGGTCTCCGATGCCCGCGGCGCGCAGGCCCGCCTCGGCCTCGGGGGTGACCTCCTGCAGCGCCAGGGCGTCCAGCCGCTCCCGGCGGACCAGCGCCACCAGCCCGGCGGGGTCGGCCCGGCCGTGCAGCAGGTTGACGGTGCCCAGCCGGAAGGACACTCCTCCCTCCGGGGTGGGTCGGGTGCCCCGGCGGGCGAGCACGGCGGTGGTCAGCGCCCCGGTGGCGACGCCGGCCAGCAGGGCCGCCGGGGCCGACCGGCGGGCGACCGCGAACCCCAGCGGCAGCACCGAGGTGAGCGCCGCGTAGGGCGTGAACGACAACGCCGGCACCAGCGGGAAGCCCTGCTCGGTGCCCGTGGCGCGCAGGGCCGCCCACACCGCCCAGGGGGTCGCGGTGGCCAGCGGGAGGAGGTCGCGCGGGGTGGGGGCCATCGTCGGCCACCGTAGGCGGACCCACCCCAAGATCGACTCCGAGGTGTGCCGAACACCTGCGTGCGGTACCAACGGCCCTGACCACGTCGTTCGGGCGCGGTCGGAGGACCGAGCAGGAGTGGGTGCACCGTGGCCAGCCAGCACACCGAGATCGAGCGGAAGTTCGACGTCGAGGAGACGTTCGCGCTGCCCGACCTCAGCGGGGTCCCCGGGGTCGCCTCCGTCGGCGCCGCGGTGGTGCACGAGCTCGCCGCGAGCTACTACGACACCAGCGACCTGCGCCTGGCGCGCGCGAAGATCACCCTGCGTCGGCGAACCGGGGGCACCGACGCAGGCTGGCACGTCAAGCTGCCCGCCTCGGCCGGTGCACGCCTGGAGCTGCAGTCCCCCCTCGGCCGGGCCGTCAAGGCGCCGCCGCGCGCGGTGCTCGCCCCGGTCGTGGGCATCGTGCGCCGGGCCATCCCCGAGCAGGTCGCCACCCTGCACACCCGCCGCACCGTGGTCACGCTGCTCGCCGAGGACGGCCGGGTGCTGGCCGAGGTCGCCGACGACCACGTCACCGGCACCGCGCTGCCGGCCCACGCCGGGGAGGCCGCCGTCGTCACCACCTGGCGGGAGATCGAGATCGAGCTCGTGGACGGCGGCGAGGAGCTGCTCGGTGCCGTCGGTGCCGAGCTCGAGCTCTGCGGCGCCCACGCCTCGGACTCCCCGTCGAAGCTGACCCGCGTGCTCGCCGAGCGGCTCGCCCCGCCGCCCGCGCCGCCGACCGAGCAGCCCGACACCGACCTCGACGAGGACGGCGCCGAGCCCCCGGCCAGCGAGGACGAGGCCGAGGACCTGCCCACGCCCGCGGAGGAGGAGCCGCTGCCGGAGGGCAAGAAGGCCCGGGCCGCGGAGATCGCCCGACGGGAGGCGGCGGTGCAGGCCGCCGAGAAGGCAGCCGCCAAGGCCGCCAAGGAGCACGCCAAGCGGGTCGCCGCCGAGGCGAAGGCCGCGAAGAAGGCGGCCAAGGCCCGCGCCGCGGCCGCCGCCGAGCAGGCCCGGCTCGCCGCGATCCCCAAGGCCGGGGACGTCGTCGTCGACGCCCTGGCCGCCCAGCTCACCGCGCTGCAGCGCGCCGACGTGATGGTCCGCACCGGCACTGCGGACGGTGTGCACCAGGTCCGGGTGGCCTGTCGCCGGTTGCGCAGCATCCTGGCCGCCTACCGGCCGGTGCTCGACCGGGAGCGCACCGACCCGGTCCGCGCCGAGCTGCAGTGGCTGGGTCAGGAGCTGTCGGGCACCCGGGACGCCGAGGTGAGCCTCGAGCACCTGCGCGCGCTGGTCGCCGCCCAACCGCCCGAGCTGGTGCTCGGCCCGGTGGCCGCCCGGCTGCAGCAGGCCGAGCTGCAGGGCGAGACCGGGGGCGCCGACCGGGCGCTGCAGGTGCTGGGCACCGCCCGCTACCTGACCCTGCTGGACGCGCTGTTCGACCTGGTCCAGCAGCCGCCGGTGACCGAGCGCGCCGCGGAGCAGGCTGCCGACCTGGTCGCCGAGGTGCTGCGCCGCACGGTGCAGCGGCTGCGTCACCACGTCGAGGACGCCGAGGTCGCCGGGCGGGGTGACGCCCCGCTGGGATCGCCGTCGGAGCACCAGGACGAGTCGACCGGCATCGTGGAGACGCCCTACGAACTGGCCCTGCACGAGGTGCGCAAGGCCGGCAAGCGGGTCCGGTACACCGCGGAGGTCGCCGCCCCGGTGCTGGGCGGACCGGCGATGGGCGTGGTCGACGCGATGAAGCAGCTGCAGGACGTGCTGGGCGACCGGCAGGACACCGTGGTCACCCGCGAGCAGTGCCGCCAGCTGGGCATCGCCGCCTTCGGTGCCGGGGAGAACGCCTGGACCTACGGCCGGTTGCACGCCCTGGAGGAGGCCCGGGCCCAGCGGGCCGAGCGCGACTTCTGGGCGCTGTGGCCCTCGCTGGCGCCGGTGCTCAACGCGGTGACCGCCGAGGAGCAGGGGCGGCCCCGGTGATCGACGGGCACCGGCTGGTCGACGCGCACGTGCACGCCGCCCGGCTGCCCACCCTCACGCAGGCCTGGCACGACTGGGCGGCGCGGTTCGGCGACGCCGAGGTGTTCGCCCGCGTCTACGACGACGCGGGCACCGTGCGCCCGGCCGAGCTGGACGCGCTGTTCGCCGAGCAGGGTGTCGACGTCGCGCTGCTGTTCACCGAGTACAGCCCCAAGGCCACCGGCATCCAGCCGGTGGAGGACGTGCTGCCGGTGGTCGAGCACGCCCCCGGGCGCTTCCGGCTGGTCGCCAACGTCAACCCGCACCTGCACTTCCCGCTCGGCGAGGAGGTCGAGCGCCAGCTCGACCTCGGTGCGGTGGCGGTGAAACTGCACCCGGTGCACGCCGGGTTCGCCTGCAACGACCGCGCGCTGTACCCGGCCTACGAGGTGTGCCGGGCCCGCGGCGTGCCGGTCGTCGTGCACGTGGGGACCAGCTCGTTCCCCGGCTCGATGAACCGCTTCGCCGACCCGGTGCTGCTCGACGAGGTGGTGGGGGACTTCCCCAGCATGGACGTCGTGCTCGCCCACGGCGGCCGCGGCTGGTGGTACGACGCCGCTGCGTTCATGGCGCTGGCCAGGCCGAACGTGTGGCTGGAGCTCTCCGGGCTCCCACCGCGCAAGTTGCGCGACTACTACGCCCGGCACGACTGGGCCCGACTCACCCGGCGGATGGTGTTCGGCACCGACTGGCCCGGGGTGCCCGGCACCGCGGCCAACGCCCGTGCGGTCGCGGCGTTGCTGCCCGACGACGAGACAGTCGGGCTGGTGCTCGGCGGGAACGCAGCGCGGGTCTTCGGCGTCTGACTGCTGATCCCTCTCTGACTGGAGCCCCTGCTTGTCCCTGATCGGCCTGCTCGGCTTCGGTTCCGTGGTCCTGCTCGCGATGGCCGTGCTGCACGGCTGGCTGTGGTTCCGGCTGGTCCGCAGCACCACCCGGCGCGGCCCGACCCGCCGCCGGCTGACCGTGCTCACCGTCGTCCTCCTGGTGCTGCCGGTGGCCGCGGTCGTCGGCCGCCGAGACCTCCCGTCCGCGATCGCCACCCCGCTGGACTGGGTCGGCTACTCCTGGCTGGGCATCGCGTTCTACGCGTTCCTGGCGCTGCTGGTCCTGGAGCCGGTCCGCTGGGTGCTGCGGGCGGTGGCGCGGCGCCGCCCGGTCCCCGAGCCGGCCGTCGTGCCCGCTGCTGCCGAGGAACCCGAGCCGGCGCCCGAGCCCGCCGACGTCTCCCGTCGGCTGTTCCTGGCCCGCTCCCTCGCGGTGACCGCGGGGGTGGCCGCCGTGAGCACCGCCGGCTACGGCGCCTGGGCGGCGAACTCGGCGCCGCTGGTGCGCCGGGTGCCGATCACCATCCCGGGGCTGGCCCCGGAGCTCGCCGGCTACCGGATCGTCACGTTCTCCGACGGCCACCTGTCGGCGACCTACGGCGGGCGCCGGTTCGAGCGGCTGGTGGAGACGATCAACGCCCAGGACGCCGACGTGGTGGCCATCGTCGGCGACCTGGTGGACGGCGAGGTCTCCGAGCTGCGCGAGGACGCAGCACCGCTGGGCGACCTGGTCAGCCGGGAGGGCGCGTTCTTCGTGACCGGCAACCACGAGTACTTCGTGGACACCGACGCCTGGCTGACCCACCTGGGCGGGCTGGGCATCGACGTGCTGCGCAACGAGCGGGTGGCGCTGGGCCGGGGTGGGGCGACCTTCGACCTGGCCGGCATCGACGACCGCACCGCGGCGGCGTCCGGGCTGCCCGGGCACGGCGCCGACCTCGACGCCGCCCTCGACGGCCGGGACGAGGCCACCCCGGTCGTGCTGCTGGCCCACCAGCCGGTGCAGGTCGAGCAGGCCCGGCGGGCCGGGGTGGACCTGCAGCTGTCCGGGCACACCCACGGTGGGCAGCTGTGGCCCTTCGACTACGCGGTGCTGCTGGACCAGCCGGCCGTGGAGGGGCTGTCCCGGCAGGGCGACACGCAGCTGTACGTCACCGCGGGGGCGGGGTACTGGGGCCCGCCGATGCGGGTGGGCGCACGTCCGGAGGTCACGGTCATCGAGTTGGTGCCCTAGATCGAGCGCAACGCCTCGAACGCCTCGTCGACGAACTGGGCCAGCGAGCGCTCCCCGTCCCCGGCGGCCCACCGCAGGAACGAGGTGGTCGAGGCGTTCATGCAGGCCGCGACCACGACGGTGTCGGCAGCGCCGTCCGAGCTCGTCGGGTCGACGCCCAGGTGCTCCAGCAGCACCTGCGCCGAGGCCATCTCCCGCTCCATGCTCCGGCGCCGGAGCACCGGGACGGTGAGCACGAGCCGCCACCGGCGCAGCAGCTCGGCGTGGCTCTCCGGGGGGAGGCTGGCGATCATCGTCTGCAGGCCGAGCCGGATGCGCTCGGGCAGCGGCTGGTCGGCGGGGGTGCTCTCGAGCACGGCGACGATCCAGTCGTGGTCCTGCGGGGGCAGGACGACGTGCTCCTTGTCGGCGAAGTACATGTAGAACGTGGGCACCGAGACCCAGGAGGCCACCGCGACGTCGCTGACCGGGGTGGCGTCGTAGCCACGGTCCTCGAAGAGCTCGAACGCGGCGTCGGAGAGCCGCTGCCGGGTGGCGTCCCTCTTGCGCTCCCGCCAATCGCCCCCGGTCATCCGTGCATCCTCCCAGGCCAGGGGCCCGGGAGCGACCCGGGCGGGCCACGCCGGGACACCGTCACCGAGACCGCTCAGTCGGATCGTCCTGGGTGTCAGCTGTGCAGGTGGGGGCGGACGACGGCGTCCAGGAGCTCCTCGACGAGGGTGTCGTCGACCGGGCCCATCCGCATCAGGAAGCGCTCGGTCAGCAGGGCCGCGGCTGACCGCAGCGCCAGTTCGGGGAAACCGCCCGGCGCGACCTCGCCGCGCTCCTCGGCCCGCCGGACGACGGCGGCCGTGGCGACGTCCCAGGCCCGGGCCCGGCCGTCGCGGAGCACCTCGACGAGCTCGGGGTGCCGGTGCAGGTCGGGGGTGAGCTGCCGGGTCGCCTGGGCGAGCGGGGTGCCCAGCGCCGCACAGAGCCCGGCGAGGTGCGCCCGGGCGTCCTCGACGAGGCTGCCGCGGTCGCCCTCGGGGACGGGCAGCGTGGTGGCGTTGCGCACGGCGTCGAGCACCAGCGCCTCCTTGCTGGGCCAGCGGCGGTAGATCGTCGCCTTGCCCACCCCGGCGCGTCGGGCCACTTCGTCGAGGGCGCAGGCGTCCAGGCCGCCCTCGCCGAGGAGCTCGATCGCCGCGGCCCGGATCGCGACGTCCAGACCGGGGTCGCGGGGCCGACCGGCCGAGCGGGGTTGCTGGGGGTCCATCGAGGCGTCCTGTCGGTGCAGGCGGGCGGGTCGGGGGCTGAGGGTAGACCGGGTTCCTGGAGCCCCGGCAGGGACCTGGGATCGATCCCAGATGGGTTGTGGACCATCCTGTTGCGAGTCAGCAGTGCTGTTGACCTGGGCGTCGTCATGACGTCTAGACGTCTGCTCGTGCTAGACGTCTCGTCGTGGCGTAGGTTCGCCCCGTGGCGAGCCCGGAGGCAGGTCCCAAGTACCTCGCCGTCCGGGAGCACCTCCGCCGCCGCGTCGCCGGGTTGCCCGAGCACACGCTGCTGCCGCCGGAGCCGGTGCTGTGCGAGGAGTACGGGGTCAGCCGGATCACGCTGCGGCGGGCGGTGGACGGCCTGGTCGCCGACGGGCACCTCGTGCGGGAGCAGGGTCGCGGCACGTACGTCACCCGACCCGGCATCCGGCACGAGTACCGCGAGAGCTTCGTGCACCGGATCGCCGGCTTCCGGTCGGCGATGACCGAGGGGGGTGCCCAGGTCGGCACCACGGTGGTCACCCAGCACGTCGCGCCGGTGCCGCCGTCGGTCGCCGCGGAGCTGGGCCTCGACCCCGCCGACGAGGTGGTGGAGCTGGTCCGGCTGCGGTCGGTGGACGGGCTGCCCAACCACGTCGTGCACTCCTTCCTGCACGCCGAGACCTACCCCAAGGCCGCGACCGAGGACTTCGGGCACGGCTCGCTCTACGAGTTCCTGCGCACCGAGTACGAGGCCGAGCTGGCGCACTCCCGGATCAAGGTGGACGTGGCCACCGCCGGGGCCGCCGAGGCCGAGCTGCTCCAGGTCAGCGCCGGGTCACCGCTCCTGGTGGTGCGGACGACGGTGCACGACCCCGCCGGCCAGCCGCTCGTGCACTCCTTCTCCCGGCTGCGCCCCGACGTCAGCCAGGTCGAGTTCGAGGTCTCGGTCAGCGGCCACTGAGGCCCGGCGGCGCTCGGCCCGAGCTGCCCGCACCCGCCGTGGACCCCGCGGACGACCCACCGCCGTTCTGAGCCCGCGGGTGGTCTCGTGGCTGGGCGCGGGGAGCCCCAGGCGGCGCGGCTACCGTCGGGGACAGGCACGAACCCCCGTCCGCCCCACCGTCAGGAGCTGCATGACCACCGCGACCGGCACCCGAACGGTCCCGCAGAGCCGGGCCGAGGTCTGGCGCGCACTGGCCGTGCTCGAGCCCTACTGCGCGGTCTGCGACGTCTCCTACGTGGTCACCGGGAAGCCCGGCAAGGGGACGACGTTCGTCTGTGTCCCCGGCCGCCTGGAGGCCGACCGTCCCCCCGGTGACGGCGCCCCGCGTGGGGAGATCGTCGAGTGGGAACCGCAGACGACCGTGGCCACCCGGCTGGAGCTCACCCCCGAGACCTGGACCACCCGCATCCAGCTGGCCGACGACGACGGGGGCACCGCGGTCACCATCACCGTCACCCACCAGCCCAAGGGCGGCTCGAAGCTGGTCCGGTTCGTGCAGAAGGGCGCCACCACGCGCTTGGTGCAGCACACCGTCGACGCCGAGCTCGCCAAGCTGCCCGAGCACCTCGCCCAGGTGAACGGTCCCGACGGCGCCGACACCGGGAGCTGACCCGGGCGCGGAACCCGCGCACCGGACCTACCGTTGACGAAGACGGACCACCCCCGCCGTTCGACCCCTGGAGCACCGTTGTGAACGCTGCTGCGCACGCCCTCGAGTGGCAGGCCGCCGCCGCCGCGCTGATCCGCGCCATGCCGCGGCACCGCATGGTCGGCAACGGGATGCAGGGCACCGATGCCGACGAGCTGCACGCCGGCGTCTCCGCCGGTGCGGCCTGGTCCGAGGTGGCTGCCCGGCTCGCCCGCCGGCAGACCCGGCTGGCCGTCGCGGCGATGGCGGCCGGGGACACCGTCACGGCCCGGGACAAGTTCCTCCGTGCCGCCGCCTGCTGGTCGTTCGGGCAGATCCCCCTGGAGGACGGCCCGGCCAAGCAGGCCCACTACCGCAGCCTGGTCGAGGCCTTCGGTCGCGCCGGCGCCCTGCTCGACCCTCCGGCCGAGCACGTCGAGGTGCCCTGGGCCGGGAGGAGCCTGCGCGGCTGGCTGCTCCGCCCGCACGGCGTCGTCCGCCCGCCCGTGGTGATGGTGCTCGGCGGCATGGACGCCTGGCGGGAGGAGTACGCCGCCGGCGCCGAGCTGGTCCGCGACCGCGGAGTCGCGCTCTTCCTGCTCGACGCCCCCGGTCAGGGCGAGACCCGGGTGCTCGGCGGCCTGCACCTGGACCGCGACGTCCGGCTCGCGCTGTCCGCTGCCGTGGACCACGTGCTCGCCGACGACCGGCTCGGCGACCGGGTCGCCGTCTGGGGCAACAGCATGGGCGGGCACCTCGCCGCCCTGCTCGCCGCCCAGGACCAGCGGATCGCCGCCTGTGTCGTGACCGGCGGCACGGTCACCCCGTCGGAGACCCACACCCGGTTCCCCCGGTTCATCGGCAAGGTCCAGGCGATGCTCGGCCTGCACCACGACGAGGACGCCGCGCGCAGCCTGATGGACGACCTGGCCCTGGACGCCGAGACGCTGTCCGGGCTCACCTGCCCGCTGCTCGTCCAGCACGGCAAGCGGGACGCCGTCTTCAAGATCGCGAACGCCCGGCCGATCCACGACCTGGCCGCCTCGACCGACAAGACCTGGCAGGAGTGGGCCGACGGCGACCACTGCGTCGACAACCACGCCGACGAGAAGTACCTCGAGGTCGCCCGCTGGCTCGCCCCCCGGCTGACCGGGGCACCCGTCCCCGCCTGACCTGCCGGCGGGGCCGGGTTCCACGTGGAACGCGGTCAGCCGGTGACGGCGTCCTCGTAGTCCTCGTAGGTCGCCAGCACGTCCTCGACGTCGATGATGTCGGGGAAGTCGGCGACGTCCTGGTGCTTCTTGAGGAAGTCCAGCGTCGTGACGATGAAGTCCGGCTCCTCGTCGTCGGAGACCCCGAGTCGGTCCAGCACGGCGGGGGAGAGCGTGAACGAGACCTCGACGGTCTCGCCCTGCTCGTCGATCCGGACGACGTACTCGTGGTCGCCCTGCTTCTCGATGTCGTAGTCCTCAGCAGGCATGGCCGCCGCCTACCCGGGCCCGCTGCGGCCCGAACGTGACCCCGGCGTCACAGCTGGACCGACTCCCCGGGCGCCAGCCGGTGGTAGGTCGACGGCGAGCCGGGACCGTGCTCCCCGACCATCCCGCCGATGGCCTGCAGCCCGACCTCGTTGAGCAGTCCGTCGTGCACCGCGTAGGCCTGCGGCGCGGCCACCTCGCGGAGGTAGTCCACCAGCTCGGAGACCTTCGACCAGGGTGCGTGCAACGGCAGCAGCAGGGTGGGGACGGCGACGCCGGGTGCGGTCAGCGCGTCGCCGGGGTGGAAGACCTGTCCGTCGACCAGGAACCCGGTGTTGCGGATGGTCGGGACGTCGGGGTGGATGACCGCGTGGTGCTCGCCGTGCGCGGTGACCTCGAAGCCGGCGGCGGTGAAGGCGTCGCCGTCGCCGACGACGTGCACCCGGGAGCCGCCGTCGAGCTGCTCGGCGACCGAGCGGTTGGTCCACACCTCCAGCGCCGGGTCCTCGGCCAGGGCCTGCGTCGTGCGGCCGACGTCGAGGTGGTCGAAGTGCTCGTGGGTGATCAGCACCGCCGAGGCGCCTGCCCAGGCGCTCTCCTCGGTCAGCGAGCCGGGGTCGAGGACCAGGCGGCGGTCGCCGTCGGACAGGACGACGCAGGCATGTCCGTGCTTGGTGAGCTGCATGCGCCCGACGCTATGCCCGGGGCCGCCTGCACCGCAGCGTGTTCGAGGGGACCGGGTGCGGGGCAGGAGCCTGGCATGGAACACGTGAGGCTGAACAACGGTGTCGAGATCCCGCAGCTGGGCCTGGGCACCGCCCGGGTCGAGGACGAGGAGATCCGCCGCATCGTGCGCGAGGCCCTCGAGGTCGGCTACCGGATGGTCGACACCGCGGCGAAGTACGAGAACGAGGTCGGCGTCGGGCAGGGCATCGCCGACTCCGGGCTCGATCGGGACGACGTCTTCGTGACCACCAAGCTGCGCGGGGCCGACCAGGGGTCCGACTCGGCGGAGCAGGCGCTCACCGACAGTCTGCGTCGGCTGGGTCTGGACCACGTCGACCTCTACCTGGTGCACTGGCCGCTGCCGCAGCAGGACCGCTACCTGGAGTCCTGGCAGGCCCTGCAGGAGCTCACCGCGAAGGGCCTGACCCGGGCCATCGGCGTCTCCAACTTCCTCCCCGAGCACCTGGACCGGCTGGCCGCCGAGACGAGCACGGTCCCGGCGGTGAACCAGATCGAGTGCCACCCGCGCTTCCCGCAGGTCGCCCAGCGCGACGACGACGCCCGCCGCGGCATCGTCACCCAGTCCTGGTCGCCGCTGGCCAACGGAGGGGACCTGCTGGGGCACGACGTCGTCACCCGGATCGCCGCCGAGCACGACGTCACCCCGGCCCAGGTGGTGCTGCGCTGGCACGTGCAGCAGGGCCTGGTCACCATCCCGAAGGCCAGCTCCCGCGAGCGGCTGGTGGCCAACCTGGACGTGTTCGGGTTCGTCCTCACCGACGCCGACCTGGCCGCCATGACCGCCCTGGACACCGGCGAGCGCACCGATCCGCGGCAGGACCCGGCGACCTGGGAGGAGTTCTGACACGCACGTCGAGCAGCGGGTTCCCACCCTGGAGGGTGCGAAGGTGACCAACCCGGACGGGTGAGTTCGGCAGTGACGCCACTGCACACCACACCGGCAGCGGCCGACGGTGGGGACATGAGCAGCGAACTGGTCCTCACCCTCGCCGCGGCCCAGGGCCGCAGCACCGGCCTCTGGCACGCCGTCGAGCTGCACCGCAGCCCGTCGGAGGTGGACGGCGCCTGCGAGGTCGCCGTCTGCGGCGCCCTGGCCCGTGTCGACGTCGAGCAGCGCTGGGACGGCGCGGACGACGAGTCCTGCGAGGCCTGCGCCGACCTCCTGTACTGACCCCCTCAGACCGGGGGCGCCACCGGCGCGTCCTCGTCGGGCACCTCGAAGGGCGGCAGGTGCGCCCCGAACCGCTCGCACACCCAGCCGCCCTCGACCGGGGCCAGGACCGCGAGCTCGGTGTTCGCCACGTGCGTGGTCATCGCGAACGTCGCCGGCAGGTCCGACACCGACGTCACCACCCAGCGGATCGCCGCCCCGTGGCTGACCACGACCACCGACCGGTGCGGGTCCGCCGCCAGCGTCCTCCGCACGTCCTCGACCACCGGCAGGTAGCGGGCCAGCACGTCGTGCCCGCTCTCCCCACCCGGCGGCGCCACCTCGGGTGCGCCGGTGAACCACTGCCCGTAGGCCCGGTCGTACTCCTCGAGCACCGGCCACCCCGCCTGGCCCTCGAGGTCGCCGACGAAGGTCTCCTGCAGCCCGTCACGCACGTCGACGTCGAGCCCGAGCGCTGCCGCCAACGGCGCCGCGGTCTGCTGTGCCCGCACGGCGCGGGAGGCCAGCACCGCCGCGACCGGGGTGCCGCGCAGGGTCTCCACCAGCGCCCGGGCCTGGGCCTGCCCGTCCTGCGTGAGCGGGGCGCCGGGCGGCAGCGAGTCCAGCCGCAGGGCCACGTTCGCCTCGGACTGCCCGTGCCGGACGAGCAGCAGCCGCCCCGCGGTCACTCGCCGGTGAAGGCCGGCGGCCGCTTGGCCAGGAACGCCTCGACGGCCTCGGTGTGGTCGTGGGTCTGGCCCAGCGCCTTCTGCAGCCGGCCCTCCAGCGCGAGGGTGTCGGCCAAGGAGTCCGTCGCCGCCGTCGCCAGCACCTCCTTGATCGCCCGGTAGGCCGCGGTCGGACCGGCGGCGAGCCGACCGGCCAGCTGCTGGGCCGTCGTCAGCACGTCCTCGGCGGGGACGACGTGGTGCACCAGTCCCCACTCGCCGGCCTGCTCAGCGGTGAAGGTGTCCGGGAAGAGCAGCAGCTGGGTGGCCCGGGAGCCGCCGACCGAGTGCACCAGTGCCGAGGCCAGGGCGGAGTCGCTGCCCAGTCCGATGCCGGCGAACGCGGTGCCGAACTTCGCCCCCGCCGCGGCCACCCGCAGGTCACCGCGCAGCGCCAGCCCGAGGCCGGCCCCCACGCAGGCGCCGTTGACCGCGACCACGGTCGGCACCCGCAGCGCGGCGAAGGCCAGCACCATCGGGTTGTAGGAGTCCGCGACGACGTCCAGCGACGTGCTCGCGTCCCCGCGCAGGGCCTGCACGTGCTCGGCGAGGTCCTGTCCGACGCAGAAGGCCCGGCCCGACCCGGTGAGCACCACGGCACGCACCGCACGGTCGGCCGCCACGCCCTCGATGGCCGCGGTCAGGTCGGCGCGGGACTGCCGGGACAGGCCCGGGACCCGCAGCGTCAGGGTGGCGACGCCGTCGGCGTCGGTGCGGGTGACGGTGGGATCGGAAGACAACGCTGTCCCCTTCAGGAGTAGTCGTGGAAACCGCGGCCGGTCTTGCGGCCGAGGTCTCCGGCGGCCACCTTGTCACGCAGCAGCTGGGGGGCGGCGAACCGGTCGCCCAGGGTGCCGGCCAGGTAGTCGGCGATGGCCAGCCGGACGTCGAGACCGACCAGGTCGGTGGAGCGCAGCGGCCCCATGGGATGCCGGTAGCCCAGCTCCATGGCCTGGTCGATGGCCTCGGCGTCGGCCACGCCCTCCTCGAGCATCCGGATCGCCTCCAGGCCGAGCAGCACGCCCAGCCGGGACGACGCGAAGCCGGGGGAGTCCCGCACCACGACGTCGGTCTTGCCCAGCTCGCGCACCCACGCCCGGGCGGCCGCCACCACGTCGGCGGCGGTCTCGGGGGCGACGACCACCTCGACCAGCTTCGACGCCGGCACCGGGTTGAAGAAGTGCATCCCGAGGAACCGGGCCGGACGGTCCAGAGCGGCGGCCAGCTCGGTCACCGACAACGAGCTGGTGTTGGTGGCGAGAACCGCGTCGGGACCGATCGCGGCCTCGGCGGCACGGAGCACCTCGATCTTGAGCGCCGGCACCTCGGGCACCGCCTCGACCACCAGGACGGCATCGCCGGGCAGCTCGGCCACGGTGTCGACCAGGTGCAGCCGGGACACGGTCTCCTCGACCGACCCGGTCAGCTTCCCGCGGCGCTCGGTCTCCTCCACCCCGGCCACGATCCGGGCCCGGGCGCCCTCGGCGGCGGCGTCGCCGGCCTCCACCACGTGCACCTGCGCGCCGGTGCCCAGCAGTGCCTGGGCGATCCCGCCGCCCATCCGACCGCCGCCGACGACGCCGACCGTCCTCCTCGGCCCGGCCCCGCCCATCAGACCCGCTCGACGAGCATCGAGACGCCCTGGCCGACGCCGACGCACAGCGTGGCCAGCCCGCGGCGGCCGTCTTCGCGTTCCAGCCGGCCGAGCAGGGTGACCAGCAGTCGTGCGCCGGAGCAG
>JAOPVM010000320.1 GCA_025966215.1 Klenkia sp. | reverse complement strand
ACACCAACGCCCCGACGATCATGGTCGCCGAACGCGGCGCGGACCTGGTCCGCGCCGCTCTGGGAGCCCGCACCCCGGCCTGACCCTCCGGGGGCGGCGTCGGCGAGCTCGCCCAGGGCGACCACGTCGGCGGGGTGCGGATCCTCGTGGACGCGGGCTGCCCCGGCGTCGTGCGAACCGACCTCGACGGCTTCCGCGGCACCCGCACCCCCTCGGCGTCGATCAGGTGGGGCGCCGCCGGGGGCAGCAGGTGGGTCAGCCGCGGGTCACCGCGTCCTCCGCGGCAGCGAGGACCGGGTCGGGGGCGGACGGCGGCACCGGGGCCGAGCCCCTCCGGATCGCGAGGGACGACCCGGCCGCCACCAGGCAGAGCAGCGCAGCGCCGTACCAGGCGGCGTCGTAGGTGCCGGTGACGTCGCGGACCACCCCGGCCGAGTACGCCGCGATCGCCGACCCGACCTGGTGGCTGGCGAACACCCAGCCGAACACCACCGGTGCGCGGGCGCCGAAGTGCTGCCGGCACAGCGCCAGGGTGGGCGGCACGGTCGCCACCCAGTCCAGGCCGTAGAACACGATGAAGGCGATCATCGAGGCCTGCAGGTCCGAGCCGAACAACGGCGGCAGCAGGAACAGCGACAGCCCGCGCAGCGAGTAGTAGGCCAGCAGCAGCAGGCGGGGGTCGACCCGGTCGGTGAGCCAACCCGAGGCGATGGTGCCGGCGATGTCGAACAGCCCGACCAGCGCGAGCAGCGACGCCGCGGTGGTCACCGGCATGCCGTGGTCGTGCGCGGCCGGGATGAAGTGCGGCTGCACGAGCCCGTTCGTGGTCGCCCCGCAGATGGCGAACCCGGCGGCGAGCAGCCAGAACACCCGGGTCCGCGAGGCCAGTGCCAGGCCGGCCAGCGCGGTGCGGGCGGCGTTGCCGGTGACCCGGGGCGGCTCGTCGGCGGCCGTCCCGCCGTAGGGCACCGCACCGACGTCGCTGGGCCGGTCACGCAGGAAGAAGGCGACCAGCGGGATGACGACGAGGGCGGCGGCCGTCGTCCCCAGGGCCGCGGGGCGCCAGCCGTGGGCGGCGGACACCGTGGCCACGACGGGCAGGAACACCAGCTGCCCGGCCGCCCCGCCGGCGGTCAGCACGCCCGAGACCAGCCCGCGGCGGGCCACGAACCAGCGCCCGGTGATGGTGGCGACCAGCGACATCGCCATCGACCCGGTGCCCAGCCCGACGAGCAGCCCCCAGCACAGCACCAGCTGCCAGGGCGAGGTCATGCCGACCGTGAGCCCGGACCCGACGGCGACGACGAGGAGCGCGCTGACCACGACCCGGCGGATGCCGAAGCGCTCCATCAGGGCCGCGGCGAAGGGGGCGGTCAGCCCGTAGAGCGCCATGTTCAGCCCCACCGCGGCGGAGATGGTGGACGTCGACCAGCCGAACTCCTCCTGCAGCGGCTCGATGAGCACGCCGGGCACCGCCCGGAACGCCGCCGCCCCGACCAGGGCCAGGAAGGTCACCGCGGCGACCCACCAGGCCGGGTGGACGCGACGGCTGCCGGTCGTGGTCACGACCGAGAGCATCCCCGGCCCGGCGCCCGGGACCAAGGGATCAGTGCACGTGGTGGCCGTGCGCGTCGGCGTGCTCGGCGGCGGCGGCGTCCTCGGCCTCCCGGGGCCCGCCGGGGCGGTCCCTGCGCCAGTCCAGGACGGCGATCACCAGCGCGGCGACCGCACCCAGCACCGCCGTCCCCAGCGCGACACCGGCCGCGACCGGGTACTGCTGCCCGGAGGAGGTCAGCACCACGTAGAACAGCCCCGGCAGGACCGCCGAGCCCAGCGCGGCGCCGAAGCGCTGCATGGTCTGCAGCCCACCGCCGGCCGCGCCGGCCATCCGCACCGGCACCTCGCGCAGGGTCAGGGTGATGTTCGGGCTGATCACGAACCCGCCGCCCAGCCCGGCCAGCAGGAGGGTCGGGACGACGACCCAGCCCAGGATGTCGGTCGGCACCAGCCACACGACGAGCGCGGTGGCGGCCAGCCCCGTGGACACCACGCTGAGCCCGATCACGGTCAGCAGCCGGCCGAACCGGCTGACCAGCCGGCCGGCGATCGCGGCGGACACCGCGGCCCCGATCGCGAAGGGCACCACGGCGAGCCCGGACTCCAGCGGCGTCCACCCCAGCCCGGTCTGGAAGAACAGCGCGAACACCAGCCAGATGCCGCTGAACCCGATGAAGTAGACGGTGCCCACGGCGACCCCGGAAGCGTAGCCGCGGGTCCGGGTCAGCAGCCGGACGTCGAAGACCGGTTCGCGGTCCCGGGCGACCACCCGGCGCTCCCACCACGCGAAGGCCCCCAGGGCCGCAGCGCCGAGGACGAACAGCCACCACAACCGGGTGATCCCGCCGGACTCGGCCTGCACCAGGGGCAGCAGCACCAGGGTGGCGCCGACACCGAGCAGCAGCACCCCGACGACGTCGATGTCGGTGCTGGTGCCCGAGGGCCGCCCCTTGGGCAGCAACCGGGTGGCGAGCACGAAGGCGACGACGCCGATGGGCACGTTGACGAAGAAGATCGCCCGCCAGCCCAGGTCCTCCCCGAACAGCCCGATGAGCAGGCCGCCGACCACCGGCCCGATCGCGGTCGAGAGGCCCACGGTGGCCCCGAACAGCCCGAACGCCTTGCCGCGCTCGGGCCCGCGGAACAGCTGCTGGATCAGCGCGGAGTTCTGTGGGGCGAGGAACCCGGCGGCCACGCCCTGCACGAGCCGGGCGACCACGAGCATCAGCACGCTGGGTGCGGCCCCGGCTGCGGCGCTGGAGAGCACGAAGACCACCAGCGCGACCAGGAAGATCCGCCGTCGTCCGAACACGTCACCCAGCCGGCCGGCCGGCACGAGGACCAGCCCGAAGGTCAGCGCGTAGCCCGACACCACCCACTGCACGCCGGAGGCCGTGGTGCCCAGGGCGTCCTGCATCGAGGGCAGCGCGACCGAGACGATGCTGACGTCGAGCAGGGTCATGAACCCGACGACGAGGGTGACCGACAGCGCCTTCCACCGGCGGGGGTCGGGCTCGTAGGGCGGGTCCACCACCCGGTCCGGGGCGGGCTTCTCGTCCTGGGTGGTCACGGAGGTCCGTTGTACGCCCCGTGCCGCCCCGGCGGGGGGTGTGAGGACCGACTCCCCCCTGCAGCGCCGGCGTGGGACCCCGGACGTGGCACAGTGGTGGCTACCGACGCCGCCCCCCGCTCATCCGAGAGCAGGTGGACTCGACGTCGGCGCGAGGCTGCGCCACCGAGGCGCGCCGGCGACCCGACGTCCGACCGGACGGTGCGGCCCCTCCCTGTGGGCCCCGCCCTGGCGATCGACGGTGGCCACCTCACGGTGAGGACACCCCCTGTGACATCGAGCCAGACCCCGAACGACCGCCCCCGCCGCCGGGCCACCAGCCCGGCCGGTGCCGGTGGCGGTCGCCCCTCCCCCTCGTTCCGCTCCACCTCCTCCGCGCCGGCGCAGCCGCTGGTCACCCGGCACGAGCCGGCCCAGCCCGAGGTCGCCGGCGCCCCCGGCACCGGTCGCCGTCGCCGCGGCGGCCGGGGTCTTGGCACCGGTGACGCCGCCGAGCAGCCGGTGCAG
>JAOPVM010000302.1 GCA_025966215.1 Klenkia sp. | reverse complement strand
TCGTCGCCAAGCTGCTGCGCCACGAGATCCGCACCCGTCGAGGCGGGGTCCGGGCATGAGGGTCTGCCACGTCATCACCGGTCTGGGCACCGGCGGTGCGGAGACGCAGCTGCGGTTGCTCCTGCAGCAGACGCGGCACGACGCGGATGTCGTCACCCTGCACAACCCGGGGGCGATCGCGGACCAGATCCGCTCCGACGGCACGCGGGTCACCGACATCGGGATGCAGAGCAACACCGACGTGCGGGCGCTGGGCGACCTCGCCCGGGTCATCCGGGCCGGTCGGTACGACGTGGTGCACACCCACCTCTACCGGGCGTGTCTCTACGGGCGGGTTGCCGCGCGACTGGTCGGCGTGCCCCGGATCGTGGCCACCGAGCACTCCCTCCTCCCCGGGATGATCGAGGGCCGGCGCACGACCCGCGGCGTCCGTGCGCTGTACCGGACGTCCGAGCGGCTCGGGGACCTGACCGTCGCCGTGTCCGACACCGTCCGCGACGAACTCCTGGGTTGGGGGGTGCCGGCCGACCGGATCGCCGTCGTCCCCAACGGGCTCGGGCTGCGCGCGCTGGCCTTCGACCCAGAGGTCCGCCGACGGGGGCGCGCCGAGCTGGGCATCGCCGAGGACGCCCTGGTCATCGGCGGGGTGGGCCGGCTGGTCCCGGGCAAGGAGTTCGCCGCGCTGGTCACCGCCGCTGCACCCCTCCTCAGCGGGGACCGGGTGCTGCTGATCGTCGGCGTGGGGCCGGAACGGGACCACCTGGACCAGCTCGCCGCCGACCTCGGGGTCAGCGGGCACGTCCGCTTCGCGGGCGAGCGAGCCGCGGCGGACCTCTTGCCGGCGATGGACGTCTTCGCCTCGCCATCGACGAGCGAGACCTTCGGCCTGGCCATCCTCGAGGCCCTGGCCAGCGGGATGCCCGTGGTCCACCGTCGATGCCCCGCGCTGACCGAGCTCGACGGCCCGGTCACCCAGGCCACCTTCTGCGCGGACACCGGCGAGTTCGCCCGTGCCCTGGCCACGGCCGTTCCCCGCTCGGAGCGGACCTGCCCTCCCTCGGTGGCGGCGATGGACATCGCGTCGGTCGCCCAGAGGCTCGACGATCTCTACGCCTCCCTCCCGGCCCGCACGGGGCGGGGCGGCCGGAACACAACCCCCGAGGCCACCCCGGCCAGGCTCAGGTGACGGCCGTGGAGGCCCCGCACGGCCTCACCGACGTCACCGGCGCACCCGTCGGTTGGCGGGGGCGGTTGTGGGCCTACCGCTACGGCCTGGCCGGCCAGACCCTGAGCTTCGGGGCGATGATCGCCCCGATCGCACTCCGCGAGAACGGCAAGCTGACCTCGCTGGTCTTCACCACGGCGATCGCCACCTTCCTGGTGAACCCCGCGGTGCTGGCCTACCCGTACGTGTTCCCGGTACTCCGCAGCGATCGGATGGCGCGGGTCGCCAGCAAGGTCACCTTGGTCACGTTGCTGGTGGTCTGCCTGGCGGTCCTCCCCTTCACGTTCACCGAGACCCGCTTGGGCCTCCCCCGCGGCACGTTCGCCGCCGCCGCCGTCCTGCTCCTGGCCCAGGGCCTCTACCTGGTCGCGCTCACCCGGCTGGTGCGCGCCGGGGACGAGGCCCGGATCGGCCGCGCCAGGCTGTACTACGGGATCGCCGTCCTGGTCTTCACCGGCCTCGCGCTGGTGCCCGGCGCCGGCGTGCTGTCCCTCACGGTGGCCAATGCGGCCGCCTTCGGGGTCACCGCGGTGGCTCTGGGCCTGCGACCTCGCCGAAGGAGGCCGGGAACGGCCCGGACGGCGGACGGGCGTCTCCAGCGGGCCTTCCTCCGTCGATCACTGCGCCCGACGCTGTCCAGTGCCGCCAACGGCTGGGCTTTCTTCCTCCCCGGCCTCTCCCTCCCCGGCCTCGGAGTCGCCGCGGCACCGTGGGCGGTGCTGAATCGCATCTGCGGCGGCTTCGCGACCGTGCTGCTGACCATCGTCGGGCCGCCGCTCGAGGCGGCCATGGCCCGGGCGGTCCGCGAGCGTGACCACGTCGCCTTCCAGCGCACCCGCCGTCAGGCACTCCTCATCGGTACGGCGGTCGCGCTGGTGGCCTTCGTGACCGGCATCGGCCTGGCGCTCTACACGTCCCCGGACACCGCGGGCAGCTGGTTCTGGCCGGTCTCCGTGGCCGCCCTGCTCTTCTGGGTGCCCCTGCTGGCCCTCTCGCCGATCAACCGACTGCCCAACTTCCTGGGCCGCGACGTCTCCCGGCTCGTCTGGGACGGGGCCCGGGCGGTGCTGATGACGGCGGCGTTCCTGGCCACCGACGGGGTGACCCGGCTGCTGGTGATGGGTGCCGTCGTCAGCGTCTTCGGCGCGGTCCTCCTGCCGATGAGCCGGTACCGGGGAGTGACCCGATGACCTCCCTGATCGAGCGGTGGTCGGCAGTCCGGGCCACCCCGGCCCGGGCACTGGACGGCCGGCTGACGGACCTCTACCTCGGTCTCGTGGTCCTCTCGGTGCCCGTGTTCCTCGCTGTGCGCGCCGTTCTCCCCGACCGCTACCAGGGCGACGCCCGGACCATCCAGCGCGTCGCCCAGGGCACGTTCGTCCCGGTGGACGACACGTCCTTCCTGTACGTGGGCCGGCTCTACGCCTGGCTGGGTCTGGCCGACGCACCGGTCACCGCAGGCGCCCTGGGCGTCGTCGCCGGGCTGGCCGTCGTCGGCCTGGCGGTCCGGCACGCCCGCGGCCGGGTGACCCCCGCCGGGGTCGTCCTCCTCGGCCTGACCGTCCTGCTCACCTGCGTCTACCTCGGTCAGTTCTCCAAGGACGTCTGGGTGCTGCCGGTCGTGGTCGTCGTCCTCCTGGCTCGGCCCAGCTGGCGGGGGGAGCTGGGCCTGGTGCTCGCGGCGGCGGCCTATGCCGCCACCCTGCGCAACTACTGGTTCCTGGTCATCGCTGTCTACCTCGCCCTGCGGGTGACCGCCGGACGCAGCGGCCGACGCCGCTGGGTGTTGGCCGTCGTGGCCGGCACCGTGGTCGGCGCGACGATCGTGATGCCCGCGGTGCTCGGTGCAGACCTGCAGTCGATCCGTGGCGACATCAACGACAGCCGCGGCGAGGTGGGCGATGTCGCCAGCATCATCACCTCCCCCCAGATCGGTGGTGGTCCGGCCGTGGACGCGGTCGAGAACGTCCTCACCGTGGGTGAGCTCGTCGCACCCGTTCCGCTCGCGCTGCTGGGCTCGCCGGTGTACCTGGCCTTCGCCGTCGGCATCGGCCTGATCTGGGCCGCGGTCGCCTCCGCCACCTTCGTCGGACCGCGCAGGCTGCTCGCCGGGGTCCCGCCACCGCGGGACCCCGTCACTACCACCGCACTCCGGGCCGCGCTGCTCCTGATCGCCTACCTGACGGTCCTGAGCTTCTTCGAACCGGACTACGGGTCCTACGTCCGGCACCTCACCCCGGTGCTTCCGCTGGTCCTGGCGCTCGCCCTCACCCGCCGCTCGCTGGCCTTCCGCCCGGCCGACGGCCCACACGACCCACCCACCCGTACACCCGACCGCACCACCGAGGAGTCCCCATGGGTCTGACCGACTACGCCGGCATGCTACTGCGCCGCTGGAGGCTGGTGCTCACCGGCATCGTCCTGGGGGGCGTGGTCGGTGCGGCGCTGGGGCTGACCGGCACCGCGGTCTACACCTCGGACACGCAGCTCTTCGTGTCCTCGGGCTCCGAGGCGACCGACCTGACCACCGCGGTGGAGGCCAGCACCTTCAGTGAGGCGCGGGTGGCGAGCTACGCCCAGCTGCTGGTCAGCCGTGAGCTGGCCGCACGGGTCGTCGAAGACCTGGGTCTCGGACAGACCCCCGAAGAGCTGATCGGTCAGATCAGCGCGTCGGTCGTCACCGGCACGGTCATCCTGGACGTCACGGTGACCGACCCCTCCCCGGAACAGGCGCAGGCCATCGCCGCCTCCGTGGCCGACCAGTTCGCCGACCTGGTGGACGAGCTGGAGTCCGGACGCGGGGCCGGTGTCGACGTCACGGTGGCCACCATCGCGTCGGCGGACCTGCCCGCGGCGCCATCGTCCCTGGAGCCGGCCGCGCTCGTCACGGCGGGTCTGCTCGGCGGGGTCCTGCTGGGCGCTGCGGCAGCCGTCGTCCGGGACCGGTCGGACACCTCGGTCCGGACCGAGGACGACGCCGCCGCCGCGGGAGCTCCCGTCCTGGTGGGGGTGCCCGAGGACAGCACTGCGGCCGGCGGCCAACCCTCCCCCGGCTCACCGTTCGCCGAGAGCCTGGGCGTGCTGCAGACCAACCTCCGCTTCGTCTCGGTGGATGCGCACCCCCGGGTGCTGATGGTCACCAGCGCCGACCAGTCCGAGGGCAAGACGACCACGGCCGTGCACCTGGCCCAGGAGCTCGCGAGGGCGGGCAACCGGGTGCTGCTGGTGGATGCCGACCTCCGCCGCCCCCGGGTGGCCGACGCCCTGGGGCTCGTCAACGGCGCCGGCCTGACCTCGGTCCTCACCGGACAGGTCGACCTCGAGGACGTGACCCAGCCGGTTGGGGACGGCCGACTCACCGTGCTCGCTGCCGGGCAGACGCCCCCCAACCCCGCCCAGCTGATCGGTTCCACCGCGATGGACGACCTGCTCACCGCAGCCTCGTCCTCCTACGACCTGGTCGTCGTCGACGCGCCGCCCCTGCTCCCCGTCGCGGACGCCTCGGGCCTGGCGCCGCTCGTCGACGGGGTGCTGCTCGTCGCCCGGTACGCCGGGACGCGGCGCGACCGGCTGGAGCGGGCGCGGGCCCAGCTCGACCGGGTCGGCGCCACCACCCTCGGCGTGGTGCTCAGCCGCGTCCCGCAGCGGTCCAGGAGCGGCTACGGGT
>JAOPVM010000283.1 GCA_025966215.1 Klenkia sp. | reverse complement strand
CCTGCGCGTGCAGGGACCGCCCGGACGTCTGCACGTGGTACTTGAGCATCTGGCTGCGCTCGGAGGCGCCGTAGCGCTCCTTCATCGCGACGGCCCAGATCCGGCGGGCGACCCGGCCCAGCACCGTGTACTCGGCGTCCATCCCGTTGGAGAAGAAGAAGCTCAGGTTGGGCGCGAAGTCGTCGATGCTCATGCCGCGGGCCAGGTAGGCCTCGACGTAGGTGAAGCCGTTGGCCAGGGTGAAGGCCAGCTGGCTTATCGGGTTCGCCCCGGCCTCGGCGATGTGGTAGCCGGAGATCGAGACCGAGTAGAAGTTGCGCACCTTCTCCTGGATGAACCACTCCTGGATGTCGGCCATGCAGCGCAGTGCGAACTCGGTGGAGAAGATGCAGGTGTTCTGGCCCTGGTCCTCCTTGAGGATGTCGGCCTGCACGGTGCCGCGGACGTTGGCCAGCACCCAGGCGCGCACCTGCGCGGGGTCCTCGTCGGGGTGGGCGGCCAGCCGCTGGTCGATCGCGGTGTTCATGAACATGGCCAGGATCGCCGGCGCCGGGCCGTTGATGGTCATCGACACCGAGGTGCTCGGCGCACACAGGTCGAAGCCGTCGTAGAGCACCTTCATGTCGTCGACGGTGGCGATGGAGACACCGGAGGTGCCGACCTTGCCGTAGACGTCGGGGCGCAGCTCGGGGTCGCGGCCGTAGAGGGTCACCGAGTCGAACGCGGTCGAGAGCCGGGTGGCCTCGTTGCCGGCCGACAGCATCTGGAAGCGCTTGTTGGTGCGGAACGCGTCGCCCTCGCCGGCGAACATCCGGGCCGGGGCCTCGCCCTGCCGCTTGAACGGGAAGACCCCGGCGGTGTACGGGAAGTGGCCGGGCACGTTCTCCCGGCGCAGCCAGCCCACCAGCTGGGCCTCGTCGTCGGTGCGCGGCAGCGCCACCCGGCGCACCTGGTTGCCGCTGAGGGTCTCCCGGGTCAGCGGGGTGTGGATCTCCTTGCCGCGCACGGTGTAGACCAGCTCGTCGCCGGAGTACTCCTCGACCCGGGCCGGCCACTCGTCGAGCAGGTGCTTCACCGCGGGCAGCAGCTCGCCCTCGACCGCGGCGGCCTTCGCCGCGGCGGCCTGCGAGGCCTCGCCGTCCAGCAGCTCGGCGGCGGTGGTGAGGTGCTGGCGCTGGCGCACCAGGGCGGCCTGCTCGGCCGTCGTCCGGTGGTAGTTGCGCACGGTGTCGGCGACGTCGGCCAGGTACCGGGCCTTCGAGGAGGGGACGACGCTGGTCAGCCCGGACGACGCCCGGACGTCGACGTGCGGCAGCACCCCGGCGCCCAGCGCCAGGCCCTTGTCGGCCAGCAGCGTCTTGAGCTCCTGGAACAGCGCGGTCACGCCGTCGTCGTTGAACCGGGCGGCGCTGGTGCCGAAGACCGGCATGGTCTCCCAGCTCTGCCCGAACGCCTCGCGGTTGCGCACCATCTGCCGGGCGACGTCGCGGCGGGCGTCCTCGGCGCCGCGGCGCTCGAACTTGTTCACCGCGACCACGTCGGCGAAGTCGAGCATGTCGATCTTCTCCAGCTGCGAGGCGGCGCCGAACTCCGGCGTCATCACGTACAGCGAGACGTCGCTGTACGGGAGGATCGCGGCGTCGCCCTGCCCGATGCCGGGGGTCTCGACGATCACCAGGTCGTAGCCGGCGGCCTTGACCGCGCTGATGACGTGGTCGAGGTGCTCGGGCACCTGCGCACCGGGGGTGCGGGTGGCCAGCGAGCGGAAGAACGTGGAGTTGCGGTCGCCGGTCTCCAGCGCGTTCATCCGGATCCGGTCGCCCAGCAGTGCGCCACCGCCGCGACGGCGCGAGGGGTCGACGGCGAGGACGGCGATCCGGAGCTTGTCCTCCTGGTCCAGCCGCAGCCGGCGGAGCAGCTCGTCGGTCAGCGAGGACTTGCCCGATCCGCCGGTGCCGGTGATGCCCAGCACCGGAACGTGCCGCTGGGCGGCCTCGGTGGTGACCCGCTCGGCCAGCTCGGGGGAGCGGCCGGCCTCCAGCACGGTGATCGCCCGGGCCAGGGCTGCCGGGTCGCCGGTCAGCAGCGCCTCGATGTCGGGCCCGTCGCCGGCGAGGTCGACGTCACAGGCCTCGATGAGGGTGTTGATCATCCCGGGCAGGCCGAGCTTCTGGCCGTCCTCGGGGGCGAAGATCGTGACGCCGCGCTCGCGGAGCGTGGCGATCTCCTCGGGCACGATCACCCCGCCACCGCCGCCGAAGACCTGCACGTGGCCGGCGCCGTGCCGCTCCAGCTCCTCGACCAGGTAGCTGAAGTACTCCACGTGCCCGCCCTGGTAGGAGCTCAGCGCGATGCCCTGCGCGTCCTCCTCCATCGCCGCGCGGACGACGGTGGCCACGCTGCGGTCGTGCCCGAGGTGCACGACCTCGGCGCCCTGGGCCTGCAGCAGGCGCCGCATCACGTTGATCGCGGCGTCGTGGCCGTCGAAGAGGCTCGCGGCGGTGACGAACCGGACCGGGTTCGCAGGGACGTGGAGATCGGCCATGGGGGCTCCAGACGGCGACGGTGCCGGGTGCGGCGCGGGAAGTACTTGGACGTCCACGTAACCTACGCCCCGAGGGGTGGGCCGTCCACGGGAGTGACACCGTGGTGCCCGGCAGCCGGACGAGCAGGGGAGACACAGTGCAGCGGATCGCAGTCATCGGTGGCGGCACCATGGGGGCCGGCATCGCCGAGGTCAGCGCCCGGGCAGGGTGCGACGTCGTCGTGGTCGAGGCCGACGAGGCCGGCGCCGAGCGCTTCCGGGCCCGGATGGAGAAGTCGCTGCAGCGCGCGGCGACCTCGGGCCGGCTCTCCCAGGAGGACGCCGACGCCGCGTTCGCCCGGGTCGACGTCGCCACCTCGCTGCAGGCCGTCGTGCACTCCGAGCTGGTCATCGAGGCCGCCCCCGAGGTCGAGGAGCTCAAGCTCGACCTGTTCCGCAAGCTCGACGAGATCCTCCCGCCGGAGGCGATCCTGGCCTCGAACACCTCCTCCATCCCGCTGGTGAAGATGGCCAGCGTCACCAAGCGGCCGGACAAGGTCGTCGGGGTGCACTTCTTCAACCCCGCACCCGTGCTGCCGCTGGTGGAGATCGTGGCCAGCCTGCTGACCAGCGACGAGACCCTCGCGACGGTCACCGACTTCGCCGAGACCCAGCTGGGCAAGACCACGATCCGCTCCAAGGACCGCGCCGGGTTCATCGTGAACGCACTGCTCATCCCCTACGTGCTGTCCGCGATCCGGATGATGGAGTCCGGCTTCGCCTCCGCCGAGGACATCGACGCCGGCATGGTGCAGGGCTGCGCCCACCCGCAGGGCCCGCTGGCGCTGGCCGACCTGATCGGGCTGGACACCACCGCCGCCGTCGCGCAGTCGATGTACGCGGAGTTCAAGGAGCCGCTCTACGCCCCGCCGCCGCTGCTGCTGCGGATGGTCGACGCGGGTCTGCTCGGCCGCAAGACCGGCCGGGGCTTCTTCCCCTACGCGAAGTAGTGACCGACGACGTCCGGATCGGGCTGCAGGGCGCGGTCGGGCGGATCACCCTCACCCGGCCGCGGGCGATCAACGCGCTGACCCACCCGATGATCGCCGCGGTCGACGCCGCGCTCGCGGCCTGGGCCGACGACGACGCGGTCGAGTGCGTGCTCGTGGACAGCGAGGGCGACCGCGGCTTCTGCGCCGGCGGGGACGTCAAGGCGATCCGGGAGTCCGCGCTCACCGACGGCGTCGCCGCGCGGGCGCTGTGGCGCGACGAGTACCGGATGAACGCCCGGATCGGCGCCTACCCCAAGCCGGTGGTGACGCTGCTGCCCGGGATCGTGCTGGGCGGCGGGGTCGGGCTGGGCTGCCACGCCTCGCTGCGGGTGGTCACGTCCTCGTCCCGGCTGGGGATGCCGGAGGTGACCATCGGGCTGGTGCCCGACGTCGGCGGCACCCACCTGCTGGCGCACGCCCCGGGCGAGCTGGGCACCCACCTGGCGCTGACCGGGACGTCGGCCGGGCCGGCCGACGCGATCGCCTGCGGGCTGGCCGACGTGTGCGTCTCCTCCCTCGACGGGCTCGCCGACCACACCTCGTGGGCCGCGCTGGAGTCCGCCGTCCACGCCGCCGCCGTCGACCCCGGTGCCACCGAGCTCGACCGCGGCTGGATCGACGCCTGCTACGCCGGGGACGACGCCGCCGTGGTCGTCGAGCGGCTGCTGGCCTCCGACGTACCTGCCGCGCGGGAGGCCGGGGGGCTGATCGGCACCAAGAGCCCGACCGCCGTCGCCGTCACGCTCGCCGCGGTGCGCTCGGCGGCGGCGATGACGCTGCCCGAGGCGCTGGTGCAGGAGTACCGGATCTCCTCGGCCGGTCTGGGTCGGCCCGACGTCGCCGAGGGCATCCGGGCCCAGGTGGTGGAGAAGACCCGTGACCCGCGGTGGCAGCCGGCCACCCTCGCCGGGGTGGACCCGGCCGAGGTGGCCCGCCACCTCGCGCCCCGGGCCGACGACCTGGAGCTCTGAGCAGCGTGCGGACCGCCGTCCTGGTGCACGGCGGCTTCCACGGCGGCTGGTGCTGGCAGCGGGTCGCCGCACCGCTGCGCGCCGCGGGCTGGACGGTGCACGCGCCGAGCCTGCCCGGGATGGGCGAGCACGCCCACCTGCTCACCGCGGCGACGACCCTGGCCGACCGGGTCACCGCCGTCGTCCGGCTGGTCGAGCTGGAGGACCTCCGCGACGTCGTCCTGGTCGGGCACAGCGCCGGCGGGATGGTCACCACCGGCGTCGCCGACCGGCTGCCCGACCGGGTGCGGCACCTGCTGTACCTGGACGCGGTGGTCCCGCTGTCGGGCCAGTCGCACCTCGACGTCCTCGACCAGGGCGAGCCCGCCGACGTCGTGGCCCGGCGCCGGGCCCGCCGCGCGCAGCCGGGCTTCCCCGGGGAGCGGTGGCGGCTGACCCCGGACCGCGTCCGCGCCGCCTACCTGGGTGTCGAGGACCCGGCCGACCAGGCCTGGGTGGACGCCCGGCTGACCGACGACTCCCTCGCCGTCTGGGCCGAGCCGCTGGTGTTCGGGCCCTCGGCGGTGCCGCGCACCTACGTGCGGGCCACCCGGTGGGCGCAGCCCTTCGCCGACCACCTGCTCGCCCGGGCCGCCGCGGACCCGGCCTGGCGGGCCGTCTCCCTCGACGTCGGGCACGACCTGATGGTCACCGCGCCCGAGGCCGTCGTGGAGCTGGTCGCCACGGTGGGCTGAGCGTTCAGCCCCCGCCGCCGAGCATCCGGCTGTTCCGGCCCACCGCGCCCCGGGCGTCGGTGGCCGGGGGCTCGCCGTCGGCGTACCGGCCCTCCCGACGCCGGCGCAGCGCCCGGACCAGCAGACCCGTCGCCAGCAGACCCACCGCGAGCAGTGCGATCTCCATGGCCGCACCGTAGGGCAGGTGAGGGCCCGCTCGGTCCGGCCAGCGCGCGCAGCGCGGTCGGTGCTGGTGCTCGGATCCGCCGGCCGACCTGAGGGGCTGGATGCCCAGGCACCCGACGGCGGTCTCGAACTGGCTGACCACGTGGCGGGTCGGCCCACTGCGGTCGAGGGTCCCGGCGACGGTGAGCGGCACGGGCGGGACCCCGGGGACGAGGAGCCTGCGGCGGAACCCGCTGGCCGACCGGTCGGCGTACCGTCCTCCGACTGTGTCCGACGATGCCGTCCTGACCGCCGAGCGCGCACACCTCGAGCTGGCTGCCGGGTGCCTGCAGGCCATGCGCACCGCCACCGCGGCGACCGCCGACGCCGGGG
>JAOPVM010000272.1 GCA_025966215.1 Klenkia sp. | reverse complement strand
GCGCACCGCCGTCCACACCTCGCCGGAGGCGGCGTCGTGCACCACCCCGACCTGGACGACCCCGTCGACCTCCGCGGCGATCGACACGGCGTAGCCGGCGAAGCCGTAGAGGAAGTTGACCGTCCCGTCGATCGGGTCGACCACCCAGCGGACCCCGCTGGTCGACTCCCGCGAGGCGCCCTCCTCGCCCAGCACCCCGTCGTCGGGGCGGGCTGCCAGCAGCCGGTCCACGACCAGCTGCTCGCTGGCCCGGTCCACCGCGGTCACCACGTCGACCGGGCTGCTCTTGGTGTCGACCTGGGCCGACGCGGTCGCGCGGCCGGCGGCGACCAGCTCGGCAGCCTCGGCAGCGGTGCCGCGGGCGAGGGCGAGGAGCTCGTCGAGCAGCTGGTCGTCGGGTGCCGGAACCGGTGTCGTGGTCACGACGGGTGATCCTGCCGGAGTCAGTGCACGCCAGCAGCGGCGAGGATCACTAGCCTGTCGGCGTGCAGGGCTTCGGAGTGGACGTCGGTGGCAGTGGCATCAAGGGGTGCCTGGTCGACCTGGAGCGGGGTGAGCTGGTCGGGGAACGGGTGCGCATCCCCACCCCGCAACCCGCGCTCCCCGACCCGGTCTACGACGTGATCGGCGACATCGTCGGCCAGTTCGGGTGGGAGGGCCGCATCGGCGTGACCTACCCGGGGGTCATGAAGAGCGGTGTGGCCTACACCGCGGCGAACATGGACCCGACCTGGATCGGCACCGACATGGCCGCGGGTCTGGAGACCCGCATCCCGGGCACCGTGCAGACCCTCAACGACGCCGACGCCGCCGGGCTGGCCGAGATGGCCTACGGCGCGGGCAAGGGCCAGCGCGGGCTGGTCCTCATGCTCACCTTCGGCACCGGCATCGGCAGCGCGCTGTTCATCGACGGCCGGCTGGTCCCCAACACCGAGTTCGGGCACATCGAGGTCGACGGACACGACGGGGAGAAGGCCGCCTCGGCCGCCGCCCGCGAACGCGAGGACCTCTCCTACCCCGACTGGGCGAAGCGGGTGGACCGCTACCTCGACACCCTCGAGCGCGGGCTGTGGCCCGACCTCATCGTGGTCGGCGGCGGGGTCAGCAAGAAGGCGCACAAGTGGGTGCCGCTGCTGTCCACCCGCACCCGCGTCGTGCCGGCCCAACTGCTCAACGACGCCGGCATCGTCGGCGCCGCACTGGCCGCCGAGGAGCGCATCGGCCAGTAGCCGGTGGCCGACGGCCGCCCGGGGGGACGCCCGAGGCGGTGCTGCGCCGCAGCCGTTGGTGGCCTTCGTCACGCTCGTTACACTGACAGCGCAGGCAACCGTCCTCGGTGGTGAGACCTCGGTCTCTCCCTGGCGGCGCCACCCCAGCACGGGAAGGGAACTCGAGTGCCCGCCGCCAAGTCCGCAGCCCCCTCCGTCGAACCCGTCGAGTCCGCTGCCGACGCAGCCGGCTCCACCCGGACCACGCGCTCCCCCGCCCGGAAGTCCGGCCGCACCAAGCCGACCATCTCGGCCTCCCCCGGCCAGGACCCGCCCGAGGGCACCGTGCTGACCGCCGTCGTGGCCCCCGCGGGCGTGGCCGCGGTCCTCGCCACCGGCGCGACCGGTCTGACCCTGGACGCCGCCGCCGTGGTCGGCAAGGACGGAGTCGCCGAGGACAAGGACGACGAGGAGACCGGCGGCGGCAGCGACACCGCGAAGGACGGCGCCCCCTCCACCGAGTTCGTCTGGGAGGACGAGGAGGAGTCCGAGGCGCTGCGCAAGGCGCGCAAGGACGCCGAGCTCACCGCCTCCGCCGACTCGGTCCGCGCCTACCTCAAGCAGATCGGCAAGGTCGCGCTGCTCAACGCCGAGGAGGAGGTGGACCTCGCCAAGCGCATCGAGGCCGGTCTCTACGGCTCCGAACGGCTCAAGCAGGTCGAGGCCGAGGGCACCAAGCTCACCCCGCAGATGCGCCGGGACCTCAACTGGATCACCCGGGACGGCGAGCGCGCCAAGAACCACCTGCTGGAGGCCAACCTGCGCCTGGTGGTCTCCCTCGCCAAGCGCTACACCGGCCGCGGCATGGCCTTCCTGGACCTCATCCAGGAGGGCAACCTGGGCCTGATCCGCGCGGTGGAGAAGTTCGACTACACCAAGGGCTACAAGTTCTCGACCTACGCCACCTGGTGGATCCGCCAGGCCATCACCCGTGCGATGGCCGACCAGGCCCGCACCATCCGCATCCCGGTGCACATGGTCGAGGTCATCAACAAGCTGGGGCGCATCCAGCGCGAGCTCCTGCAGGACCTGGGTCGTGAGCCCACGCCCGAGGAGTTGGCCAAGGAGATGGACATCACCCCGGAGAAGGTGCTGGAGATCCAGCAGTACGCCCGGGAGCCGATCAGCCTCGACCAGAACATCGGCGACGAGGGCGACAGCCAGCTCGGTGACTTCATCGAGGACTCCGAGGCCGTCGTGGCCGTCGACGCGGTGAGCTTCACCCTCATGCAGGACCAGCTGACCAGCGTGCTGCAGACCCTCTCCGAGCGGGAGGCGGGCGTGGTCAAGCTGCGGTTCGGCCTCACCGACGGCCAGCCGCGGACCCTCGACGAGATCGGCCAGGTCTACGGCGTGACCCGCGAGCGGATCCGCCAGATCGAGTCCAAGACGATGTCCAAGCTGCGCCACCCCAGCCGCTCCCAGGTGCTGCGCGACTACCTGGACTGACGAAGGACCCCCTTCTCCTCCACCCTGCGAGGGGACCGTTCCAGCGCCTCACCCCGAGGGTGAGGGCGGCCCGGGTTGGGACGACGGTGCCCGGGTACCGGCGTACCGTGGGAGGGGTCAGCAGAGCAGCGGACCCCGCGTCGACCCTCGGGTCGGCGCACCACAGATCCAGCCCGCACGTGCACCACGAACACCCTGAGCACGACCACCAAGTCCAGCGACGTCCCCTGCTCACCCGCTCCAGCACGACGACCCTCCGGGCCCCGACAGACCGCGATCGGCGCGTCGGGATCCAACTGGGTCGGATCGGGAACACCGGGGGCCATCCTGGCGCTGTGCAGGAGGCCGATCCGCAAGCGCGGGTCCGTGCGGTAGAGAGCGAGTGATGACCAGATGACCGAGACCCTGACGACGAGCCCGCCCACCGACGACCTGGTCGTGCCCTTCCACTGTGACCGCTGCGGGGCACTCGCCAAGGTGCGTGTGGTCCTCCCCAGCGGCAGCGACCTCGTCTTCTGCGGGCACCACGCCCGCGAGTACGACGCGAAGCTGCGTGACCTGGCCGCCGACATCATCGACGCGGACAGCGAGCAGCCCGTCCGGAGCTGAACGAGACGCTATCGTCGCTCCCAGCGATGGAGCTCTCACCTGATGACGCCGCCGGCGCTCCGATCCCCACCAGGGTCGGGCACCGGCGGCGTCGTCACGCTCAGGGTGTGTCCCTGGACCAGATCGAGGCGGAGAACACCCGATGAGCGACCCGAACCCCCGCGACGGCGACCAGCCGGAGCAGGAGCCCGTGGCCGACGCCCCGTCCGCCCAGGACGAGGACAGCACCCAGCG
>JAOPVM010000268.1 GCA_025966215.1 Klenkia sp. | reverse complement strand
GGATCATCATCGCGCTGGTGATGCGCGGGATCTTCATCCTGCTCGGCGCCGCGGTGATCGAGCGCTTCACCTGGGTCTTCAACATCTTCGGCGCGTTCCTGGTCTACACCGCGATCAACCTGGTGCGGAACCACGGGGAGGACGAGGACTACGAGGAGAACGCCCTCATCCGGCGGCTGAAGAAGGTCCTGCCGATGACGGCGGACTTCCACGGCAACAAGATCCGGGTGGAGAAGGGCGGCAAGAAGCTCTTCACCCCGATGATCGTGGTCTTCCTCGCGCTGGGGACCACGGACCTGCTCTTCGCGCTGGACTCGATCCCGGCCATCTTCGGGCTCACCCGCGAGGCCTTCATCGTCTTCACCGCCAACGTCTTCGCGCTGATGGGGCTGCGCCAGCTGTACTTCCTGCTCGGCGGGCTGCTCAAGCGGCTGGTCTACCTGTCCTACGGGCTCGCGGTGATCCTGGCCTTCATCGGCGTCAAGCTGGTGCTGGAGGCGGTGCACGAGAACACGCTGCCGTTCATCAACGGCGGCGAGCCCATCGAGGCCGTCCCGGAGATCCCGATCTGGCTGTCCCTGGCGGTCATCCTGGGCGTGCTGGTCATCGCCACCGTCGCCTCGTTGCTCACCACCCGGGGCCAGCTGCCCCCGGCCGAGGACACCGGCGTCGAACCGGGGGACCAGCCCACCGGGGAGTCCGGCGAGCACAGCGCCCGCCTCGAGGCCGAGGCCCGGGCGGCCCGGGCGGGTCAGACGCGCGACCAGCAGTAGCGGCTCAGGCGGCCGGGTCGGCGACCCGGCCGCCGTGCACCACCCGCTCGCCGTCCTGCCACACCTCGCGCACCCGGCCGGCCAGCCCGGCGAGGTCCCCGGAGTCGCCGTCCAGGACGACGACGTCGGCCCGCTTGCCCGGCTCCAACGAGCCCAGCTCGTCGTCCACCCGCATCAGCCGGGCCGCGGACAGCGTGGTGGCGTGCCAGACCTCCACGGGGGACATGCCGCGGTCGGCCATCAGCGGCAGCTCGCCCAGGTTGTCCCCGTGCTGCCCGACGCCCGAGTCGGTGCCCATCGCGATCCGCACCCCGGCCGCGTGTGCCCGGGACACCGACTCGTCGTGCTGGGCCTGCACGGCGACCGCCTTGTCGACGACGGCCTGCGGCAGTGCGGCCCCGGCGGCGACCGCGGCCAGCACCGCACGCGGCGCGGACAGCGTGGGCACCAGCCAGGTGCCGTGGGCGAGCATCAGCTCGATGGCCTCGTCGTCGAGGAAGATGCCGTGCTCGATGGAGCGGATCCCGGCCCGGACCGCGTTCTTGATCCCGTCGGCACCCTGGGCGTGCGCCATCACCGCCAACCCGGCGGCGGTCGCCTCCTCGACCAGCACCTCGAGCTCGGCCGGACGGAAGTGCGCGTGCCGCGGGTCGTCCCGGGGGGACAGCACGCCGCCGCTGGTGGCCACCTTCAGCACGTCCGCCCCGGCCCGGACCAGCAGCCGCACGGTCCGGCGCACCTCGTGCGGGCCGTCGCAGATGCCGCTCGGGCGGCCCGGGGTGACCGGCAGCAGCGGGGTCTGTGCGCCGCACACGTGCCAGTCGTCGGCGTGCCCGCCGGTCTGGCTGATCATCGCCAGCGAGACCTGCATCCGCGGGCCGCGGACCAGCCCGGTGCGGACCGCCTGGGCCACCCCGAGGTCGGCGCCGGCGGCGTCGCGCACCGAGGTGATGCCCAGCGCCAGCGTGCGCCGCAGGTTGCGCACCGCCTCGAAGTACACCTGGCTGTACGGGGTCTGCAGCTGGCGCAGGGTGTCCACCCCGCTCATCAGCACGTGCACGTGGCAGTCGAACAGGCCCGGCAGCACGGTGGCGCCGGTGCAGTCGACGCTCTCGTCGCCGTCCAGGCCGATGCCGACCTCGACCACCCGGCCGTCCTGCACCGCCACGTCCGCCGGGGCGGCGGGGGAGCCCGTGCCGTCGAGGACCAGTCCACCGGTGAACACCCGTCGCGTCATGGGGTGACCCTAGGGTCCTGAGCCGTGCTGACGACCTCGCGGCTGGGTTAGCGTCTGCGCCATGCGGCCGTCCGACCTCGCTCTGCTCCGTACCCCCGGCACGGCCACCGTGTCGCCGGACGGTGCCACCGCCGTCGTCGCGGTCACCCGGCTGGACCTGGAGGCCGACGAGTACCGCAGCCAGCTCTGGGCGGTGGCCACCGACGGCGGCACCCCGGCCCGCCCGCTGACCCACGGCCACCGCGACTCCGCGCCGCGGTTCTCCCCGGACGGTCGCTGGCTGGCGTTCCTCGGTGCCGAGAGCGGCGGACGACCCCAGCTGCACGTGCTGCCCACCGGTGGCGGCGAGGCCCGGCGGCTCACCGACCACCCGTTGGGCGCCGGCGCGCCGATCTGGTCCCCGGACTCCCGGCGGATCGCCTACACCTGCCGGGTGCCCGACGAGGGCCGTTACGGCACCGCGGAGGGCGTCGACGCCGCGGCCGAGCCACCCCGTCTGATCACCACCCTGAAGTACCGGGCCGACGACCTCGGTTTCACCACCGACCGCCGGCAGCACGTCTTCGTCCTGGACCTGCCCGAGGACGACGACGACGACGCGATCCAGCCCCCGACCCCGGTCCAGGTGACCTCCGGGGACCACGACGACAGCGACGTGGCCTGGCACCCCGCGGGCACCGAGCTGGTGTTCGTCTCCGCCCGGCACGCCCACGCCGACCGCGACCTGGTCAGTGACGTCTACGCGATCCGGCCCGACGGGAGCCACCTGCGCCGGGTCACCGAGAGCCGCTCCGCGGTGTCTGCACCCACCTACGACCCCGACGACGTCGAGGGCCGCACGCTCTACCTGGCCGCCCAGCCCGACCTCGGCCCCGACGGCCTGGACTTCGTCGGCCGGAACACCACGCTGTGCCGGGTCAGCGCCGCCGGTGGGTTCCCCGAGCCGCTGCTGGACCCGGAGTGGCACGACCTGGGCCACGACTTCGGCCGCGTGGTGGTCGCCGACGGGGCCGCCTTCGTCGCCGTCCAGAAGCAGGGCGCGGTGGAGCTGCTGCGGGTGCCGCTCACCGGCGGTGACCCCGAGCCGCTGGTCGACGGGCCCTTCACGGTGTCCGGGGTGGCGGTGGGCGGGCGCGTCGTCGTCGCCACCGTGGGTCACGACCGGTCCGCCGGCGAGCTGCTCGCCATCACCCCCGGGCGCCGCCGGCTGCTCACCGGCTTCGGCGCGCAGCTGCAGGCCACCGGCCGGCTGCACCGGATGCGGGAGAAGACCGCGACAGCGCCGGACGGCTACCCGGTGCACGGGTGGATCACCACCCCCGCCGGACCCGGCCCGCACCCGGTGCTGCTCACCGTGCACGGGGGCCCGTTCGCCCAGTACGGCTGGACGCTGTTCGACGAGACCCAGGCCTACGTCGAGGCCGGCTACGCGGTGTTGCAGTGCAACCCGCGCGGGTCCTCGGGCTACGGGCAGGAGCACGGCCGGGCGGTCAAGCACCGGATGGGCGAGCTGGACGCCGACGACGTGGTCGCCTTCCTGGACGAGGCGCTGCAGGAGCCCGACCTGGACGACGCCCGGGTCGGGGTCATGGGCGGCTCCTACGGCGGCTTCATGACCACGCTCCTGATCGGTCGCACCCAGCGGTTCGCCGCGGCGATCAGCGAGCGGGCGTTCAACGACCCGGTGAGCTTCGTCGGCTCCTCCGACATCGGGTTCTTCTTCGCCGACCAGTACGTCGGCACCGACGCCGAGCGGATCACCGCGCAGTCGCCGATGGCCGGGGCGCACCGGATCACCACCCCGACGATGGTCGTGCACTCCGAGGAGGACTGGCGCTGCCCGCTGGAGCAGGGCACCCGGCTCTTCGTCGAGCTCAAGCGCCGCGGGGTGCCCACCGAACTGCTGCTCTTCCCCGGTGAGGGCCACGAGCTGTCCCGCAGCGGGCGGCCCTCGCACCGCCGGGCCCGGCTGGAGCACGTGCTGCGCTGGTGGGGCCGGTGGCTGCCGACCTCGCAGAACACCTCCTCGGCGGCGCTGCCGGCCGGCAGCGGGGCCGAGCAGACGGCCCCGGCCGAGCCGCTGGCGGTGGCGGCCACCCGGGTGCGCTGAGACACCGCAGCGCGGGTGTCACACCCTGGGCCTACGGTGCCGCCATGGACGTCGTCGAGATCACCCCGTCGTTCGAGCAGTACGCCTTCACCTTCGGCGGGGTCGCCCCGCTGGCCCGGGTCGCCCCGGGCACGGTGCTGCGGCTGTGGTCCGACGACGCGTTCTCCGGTGCGCTGCGGGCCGGCACCGACGTCTCCAGCGAGAAGGTCGACCTGTCCGCGGTCAACCCGCAGACCGGTCCGTTCTGGGTGGAGGGTGCCGAGCCGGGGGACACCCTGGCGCTGCACTTCGTGTCGATGGAGCCGGCCCGTGACTTCGGTGTCAGCGCCGTCATGCCGTTCTTCGGCGGGCTCACCTCCACCGAGCGCACCGCGATGCTGCAGGCCCCGCTGCCCGACCTGACCTGGGTGTACGAGCTGGACCGGGCGGCCGGGACGGTGGGCTTCGTGGCCAAGCACGGCGACTTCCGGGTGGAGCTGCCGGTGAACACCATGCTCGGCACCGTCGGGGTCGCCCCGGCCGGTGGCGAGGTGCGCAGCTCGCTGGTGCCCGACGCCTTCGGGGGCAACACCGACACGCCCCAGATGCGTGCCGGAGCCACCTGCTACCTACGGGTCAACGTGCCCGGGGCGCTGTTCAGCCTGGGCGACGGTCACTACCGGCAGGGTGAGGGCGAGGCCTGCGGCACCGCGGTCGAGGGTGCGATGACCACCACGGTGATCGTCGAGCTGGTCAAGGGCGCGGCCTCGGCCGGCGGACCGGCCTGGCCCCGGGTCGAGGACGACACGCACTGGATGACCATCGGCTCCTCGCGCCCGCTGGAGGACGCCTGGCGGATCGGGCAGAGCCAGCTCGTGCACTGGTTCGTCGAGCTGTTCGGCCTGGACGTGATGGACGCCTACCAGCTGCTGTCCCAGATCTCCGAGGCACCGATCGCCAACGTCGTGGACGCCAACTACTCCTCGGTCGTGAAAGCGGCCAAGGCGCTCCTGCCGCCCGCCCGGGCCTACGACGGACTGCACGCCGACCTGCGCGCCCGCGCGGCCCGGCTCTGACCCCCACCCCGAGAGGAACCACCGTGGACCTGAAGCTGACCGGCTCCCGCGTGCTCGTCACCGGCGGCACCCGCGGCATCGGCCGCGCCGTCGTCGAGGCATTCCTGGCCGAGGGGGCGCAGGTGGAGTTCTGCGCCCGGGACGCCGCCGTGGTCGCGGCCACCGCGGCCGAGCTCGGCGCCACCGGCACCCCGCTGGACGTCGCCGACGGCCCGGCGCTCACCGCCTGGGTCGAGGCGGCGGCCGCCCGGCTGGGCGGCATCGACGTCGTCGTGGCCAACGTCAGCGCGCTGGCCATCCCCGACACCGAGGAGAACTGGCAGGCCTCCTTCCAGACCGACCTGATGGGCACCGTCCGGCTGGCGACCGCGGCGCTGCCGCACCTGCGGGCCTCGTCGTCGGCGGCACTGGTGGCGATCTCCAGCGTCTCCGGGCGGGAGGTGGACTTCGCGTCCGGGCCCTACGGGGTGATGAAGGCCGCGATCGTGCACTACGTGCAGGGCCTGGCCTTCCAGCTGGCCGGCGAGGGCATCCGGGCCAACACCGTCTCGCCGGGCAACACGTACTTCCCCGGCGGCGTCTGGGAGCAGATCGAGGGCGGGCAGCCCCAGCTGTACGCCGACTCGCTGGCGCTGAACCCGACCGGGCGGATGGGCACGCCGGCCGAGATGGCCGCCGCCGTGGTCTTCCTGGCCAGCCCGGTGTCCAGCTTCACCACCGGCACCAACCTGGTCGTCGACGGCGCGCTGACCCGCGGGGTGCAGTTCTGACCCGGTGACCGGCCGGCACCAGCCGTGACCCCGACGTTGGGGTTCGCTACGGTCTCGGTCGGCCCGTCGTCGACCTGCTGGAGGACCTCCCGGTGACCGAGTTCCTGCTCGTCGTGCTGCTGATCGCGGCCGTGGCCGTCATCGCGGTGCTCGTGCTGCGCAACCGCCGGACCCGTCGTCCCAGCCCCGGCCGGGTCGACCCGCTCGCCGACCTTCCCGACACCTGGGACCCGATGAAGATCGGGGTCGCCGACGTGATCACCTACGCCGGGATCGACCACGTCGTGCGCGGCACCATCACGATGACCGAGGGTGGTGTGAGCTGGTACGAGCACCTGTTGGACGGTTCCACCGGCCGCCGGTGGCTCACCGTCGAGGACGACGAGGGTGACCTGGAGCTGACCCTCTGGCAGCGGGTCGAGGGCACCGACCTGGTGCCCGGTGGTGACGTCGTGGTGAACGACGTGGTGCACCGGCAGGTGGAGCGCGGCCAGGCCGCCTTCCGCTCCGAGGGCACCACCGGCACCCCGCCCACGGGCACCGTGGACTACGCGGACTACGCCACCCGGGACAAGACGGGTCTGCTGGCGTTCGAGCGCTGGGCACCCACCCAGTCGTGGGAGGTCTCCACCGGCCGGCGGGTGACCCCCGCCGAGCTGACCGTCTACCACGCGCAGCCCGGCTCGTGACGGCGCTGGACCTCGCCGTCCCCACCCGGGACGTGGCCGCCGCGGCGCTGGGCCTGCTGCTGGACGCCCCGGCCCCGGCCGGGCTGGCCACCACCACGCTGACCGACGGTCGGGGCGGTGAGCTCGAGCTCACCGTGCTCGGTGCCTCGCACGTGGTCACCGCCCGCCGGGACGGTCGGACCCGCACCGAGCAGGTCTCCTGCGACGCGGTGGCCGACGGCGGCGACCTGCTGCCCGGCCGTGCCGACCGACCCGGGTACCGCTTCACGTCCACCGTGGAGCAGGTGTCCGCCGGTGAGCTGGCCGATCGGGTCGCCGACCTCCGGGCCCGGGCCGCCGGGCGGCCCGACTGGCTGGTCGCGGCGTTCCCCGGCCACGCCGCCGCCCTCACCGCTCTGACCGGCGCCGCGACCGACACCGGTTGGACCTGGCAGACCTGGCACCTCTACCCGGGTGTCGACACCAGCGACGTCGTCACCACGCACAGCGACTGGAGCCCGGCATGAGCACCCGACGCGCCCTTCCCGCCGCCCTCCTGACCGCCGCGCTCCTGACCGCCGCCCCGGTGCTGGCCGGCTGCGGGTCGGGCGGCAGCCCCCAGAGCTTCATCCGGGACACCTACACCTCCACCGGCAGCGACTCCGACGGGGAGAGCTTCTCCTCACCCGACCCGGTCGGCACCACGACCGCCGACATCGCCGAGGCCGCGCCACCGGCAGCCCGGCAGAGCGACGGCGGCGCGGAGTACCTGCGCTACGACGACGACATCGTCGTCGTCACCACCGCCACGCAGGGCAGCACGGTCCGGGTCGAGGACGTCGAGGGCCGTTACAGCAGCGGCTACTACGCGTTCCTGGGCTCCGGGTTCCGGCCGGGTTCGCCGGCCTCCGGCGGCGGCGACGGCGGCCCCGGAGACGGCAAGTGACCGCACCCCCCACCCGCGAGAGCAGGAGCGCCCCGTGACCTTCGGATCCCTGGACGGCAGCGCGCTGGGCGACGGTGTCGTCGCCACGCTGCTCTACTCCGTCGTCGGCATCGCCGTGCTGGGCCTGGGCTTCCTGGCCCTGGACCTGCTGACGCCGGGCAACCTGCGCACGCAGGTCTACACCGACCGCAAGCCCAATGCGGCGATCCTGCTCGCGGCCAACCACCTCGCGCTGGCCGTCATCGTCACCACCTCCATCATGACCAGCTCCGACGAGCTGCTCCAGGGCCTGGTGGACTCCGCGGTGTACGGCGTCCTGGGGGTCGTGCTGCAGGCGGTCGCGCTGCGCGTGCTCGACGCGTTCGTGCCCGGGCACCTCCGGGCGATCGTCGACGAGGAGCGGATGAGCGGCGCAGCCTGGGCGGTCGCGGCCAGCCTGTTCGCCATCGGCATGGTCAACGCCGCCGCGCTGTCCTGAGCCGACGGTGGCGGCGCCCGTGCAGGAGACGGTCCGGCCACTGCGCTGGTACCGGCCGCTGCTGCTGGCCGCCGTCGCCGTCTGCGCCGCGTGCGGGCTGGTCTACGAGCTGGTCCTGCTCACCCTGTCGGCCAGCCTGGCCGGGGGAGGGATCACCCAGACCTCGCTGATCGTCGCCGGGTTCGTGGCTGCCCTCGGGGTGGGGGCGCTGCTGGTCAAGCCCCTCCTCGGGCACGCCGCGGCGACCTTCGTCGCGGTGGAGATCCTGCTCGGTGTGGTCGGCGGGCTGTCCGCCGTCACCCTCTACGTGACGTTCAGCTTCTACGGGGCCAGCGGCGCGGTCCTCGTCCTGGGCACCGCGGTGATCGGCGTGCTCGTCGGCGCCGAGGTGCCGCTGCTGATGACGCTGCTGCAGCGCGACGCCGACGGGGTGGACGCCGAGGGCAGCGGTCGGCTGCTGGCCGACCTGAACGCCGCCGACTACGCCGGGGCCCTGCTCGGCGGCCTGGCCTGGCCCTTCCTGCTGCTGCCGCTGGCCGGGCAGGTGCGCGGGGCGGCGCTGACCGGGCTGGTCAACCTGGTCGCGGCCGCCCTCGTCGCCTCGGTGCTGGTGCGCCACCAGCTCACCCCCCGGGCCCGGCGGACGGCGACCGGCGCCCTGCTGGCCGCCGCCACGCTCCTCGGCGCGCTGCTCTGGCGGGCCGGAGACATCGAGGTCGGGGCCCGCCAGCGGCTGTACGACGACCCGGTGGTCGCCGCCGAGCGGTCGCGGTACCAGGACGTCGTGGTCACCCAGCGGGGCGACGACGTCCGGCTCTACCTGGACGGCGACCTGCAGTTCTCCAGCGTCGACGAGCACCGCTACACCGAGTCGCTGGTGCACCCGGCGCTGGCCCGCGACCCGCGGCGGGTGCTCATCCTGGGCGGGGGCGACGGGTTGGCGGCCCGGGAGGCGCTGCGGGTGCCCTCGGTCGAGGAGGTCGTGCAGGTCGAGCTGGACCCCGCCGTCCTGGAGCTGGCCCGCACCCGGCTGGCCGACCTCAACGACCGCGCGCTGGACGACCCCCGGGTGCAGGTCGTCGTCGAGGACGCCTTCAGCTGGCTGCGCGAGGCCCGCGGGGAGTCCTTCGACGCCGTCGTCGTGGACATGCCCGACCCCGACACCCCGGCGCTCGGGCGGCTGTACTCGACCGAGTTCTACGGCCTGGTCGGCGGCGTCCTGGCCCCCGGCGCGCTGGTGACCGTGCAGGCCGGCAGCCCGTACTCCACCCCCACGGCGTTCTGGCGGACGGTGAGCACCGTGGACAGCGCCGGGTTGGCCGGCACCCCGTTCCACGTCGACGTGCCGAGCTTCGGCGACTGGGGCTTCGTGCTCGCCCAGGCCGGGGACGTCGCCCCGGAGCTGGGGCTCTCGGACCGGCTGCCGCCGACCCGCTTCCTCGACGCCGCCGTGCTGGGCGCGGCCGGCGTCTTCCCCGCCGACCGGGCCCCCCAGCGGCTGACGCCCAGCACGCTGGACCGGCCCCGGATCGTCGAGGACATGCGGCAGGGCTACCAGGGATGAGGGAGTCGGGATGAGCAGGTTCGTGAACGGGCTGATCGCCTGTGCCAACCGCACGCCGCTGGCGATCGGGGTGTACCTGACCTCCGTGCTGGCGTCCGCGCTCGGGGTGGGCCGGGTGGAGCAGTGGGGCTTCGGCGACTCGGTCTGGTGGGCCTTCACGACCACCACGACGGTCGGCTACGGCGACCTCTCCCCGACGACGGTGCCGGGCCGGGTGATCGCCGTGCTGACGATGTTCGCCGGGATCATCGGGATCGGCGTCATCGTCGGCCGGATCGCCGCGGTGGTGATCCGCACGCACGACGACTTCACCCACGAGGAGCAGGAGGACCTCGCCGCCGACGTCGACGAGCAGCTACGCCTCCTGCGGCAGATCCAGCGCGATCTCCGCACGGCCACGGGCCACCGGGGCGCCGCCTCGGGGTCCAGCCGCGCGCGCGGCTGACCGGGGGCTGCCCTAGCGTCGGGGACGACGATCCCCGACCTCCCTGGAGCTGACGTGGCTGCCGCCTCGCACGACCCGACCACGACCGCCGCCTGGTCGGCCCTGCAGGCGCACCGGGACGCCGGGACCCGGGACCTGCGGGCGTGGTTCGCCGAGGACCCGGGACGCGCCGAGCGGCTCACCCTGGACGTCGCCGACCTGCACGTCGACCTGTCGAAGAACCTGGTCACCGACGAGACCCTGGCCCTGCTGGGCCAACTCGCCGAGCAGACCGGCGTGCTCGACCGGCTGCAGGGGGTGTTCGCCGGTGAGCACGTCAACGTGACCGAGGACCGCGCGGTCCTGCACACCGCGCTGAGCCGCCCCCGGGGGATGCAGCCGCCACTGGTCGTC
>JAOPVM010000210.1 GCA_025966215.1 Klenkia sp. | reverse complement strand
CGTGGATGAGGGCGGAGCCGCCACCGGCGACGATGCCCTCCTCGATCGCGGCGCGCGTCGCGGAGACGGCGTCCTCGATGCGGTGCTTCTTCTCCTTCATCTCGACCTCGGTCGCGGCACCCACCCGGATGACGCCGATGCCGCCGGCGAGCTTGGCCAGGCGCTCCTGGAGCTTCTCGCGGTCCCAGTCGGAGTCGGTGTCCTCGATCTCGCGGCGGATCTGGGCGACCCGCTCGGAGACCGCGGTGGGCTGCCCGCCGCCGTCGACGAGGACGGTGTCGTCCTTGGTGACGGTGACCCGGCGGGCGGTGCCCAGCACCTCGAGGCCCACGTCGGAGAGCTTGAGCCCGACGTCCTCGGAGACGACCTGGCCGCCGGTGACGATGGCGAGGTCCTGCATGAAGGCCTTGCGACGGTCACCGAAGAACGGGGACTTCACCGCGACGACCTTGAGGGTCTTGCGGATGGAGTTCACGACCAGGGTCGAGAGCGCCTCGCCCTCGACGTCCTCGGCCACGATGAGCAACGGGCGGGCGCCGGAGCCCAGCACCTTCTCCAGCAGCGGGAGCAGGTCGGCCAGGGCGGAGACCTTGCCGGCGACCAGCAACAGCAGGGCGTCGTCCCCGGTGGTGGCTCCGCGCTGGTGCACGCCGCCACCGCGATCGCCGGCCTGACCCTCTCCGGGGACGAGCTCACCGGTGCTCGGTCGGTCCGCAAGGCCCTGGACGCCCCGCTGAGCCAGATCGCCTCCAACGCGGGCTTCGAGGGTCCGGTCGTCGTCGGCCGGGTCCGCGAGCTCGGCACCGGCCAGGGCTTCAACGCCGCGACCGGTGAGTACGGCGACCTGGCCGCCCAGGGCGTCATCGACCCGGTCAAGGTCACCAAGGCCGCCCTCGGGCACGCCGCCTCGATCGCCGCGATGATCCTCACGACGGACTCCGCCGTCGTCGAGGCGCCCGAGGAGAGCCTCGGGCACGCCGGCGGTGGGCACCACACCCACGGCCACGGCGGTGGGCACGGGCACAGCCACTGAGGCTCGAGAACGCCGAGAGGGCCGGTCGACCATCTGTGGTCGGCCGGCCCTCTGGGGGTCGTAGGGGGGACCCGAGGGTCCGGAGTGGGCGGCGTCAGACGCCGGCGGCCACCGGGGCGGGCTCGGAGGCGATGAGCCGGGTGCGCTCTTCCTCACTCATCCCGCCCCACACGCCGTAGGGCTCGCGGACGCTGAGCGCGTGCTTCAGGCAGGCGTCGATCACGGGGCAGGTGCCACAGACGGCCTTGGCGGCAGCCTGGCGACGGGCGCGAGCAGGCCCGCGCTCACCGTCGGGGTGGAAGAACAGCGACGTGGACTCGCCACGGCAGGAACCGTGCAGTTGCCAGTCCCAGACCTCGGCGACAGGCGTGGGCAGACGGCGGATGTCGGCCATGTGGACCCTCCTCGGCTCGTTGAGCCGGGGGTGCTGCCCGGCTCGCTCCAGGCATCTGCCCCGGGCCGATCCCGGTCAAACGCACCTCGATCATGCTTTCTGTTGCGGGGTCGCCAGAGCTGTGCAACGGCGCAGGAGGGACCGGTCCGGTCGCACAGCCGGTCACCCCCGTCCCCGGCACATCCCACCGAACGTGTGCTCCTCACTCCGCAGAGTGACACCCGCTGTCCTCCACCCCACGAGTGGATCAAGGTGGTCCCCGGGCCTGCCGACCACCGGGTGGGGGACCCCGGACCACCCGTGTGGTGGAAACCGGGTCCCCGCCGTCCGGAACCCCCGGCGCAGCGACAGGAGCAGACGTGATCGAGGACAGGACGAGGACCGGCGTGAACGGCGGCAGTGTCACGGCGACCGCCGGCGGTGCCGTGGTGTGGGTGTTCGACGAACGACGCCGGGTGCGCGACGATGTCGCCTCACGCCTGGTCGCACTCTCCTTCGTCGGCCGGGTCGAGGCCGTCGGCGACAGCGCCTCCCTGCTGGCCCGGCTGGCCACCCGGCAGCCCGACGTGCTGCTCGTGGGCACCCAGCGGGCCACCGACAACGGCCTGGCCGTCGCCACCCAGGTGCTGCGGGCGCACCCCGGGCTCTCCGTGCTCGTCCTCGGTGCCCCCGACGACGCCGAGACCGTCCGGGCGGCCGTCTCCTTCGGCGCCCGCGGCTACCTGCGCTGGGACGCCTCGCCCGTGGAGATGGGCCTGGGCCTGTCCCGCGCGGGACTGCGCGCCGAGCCCGGCCGTGCGCCGCACAGCGGACCGCTCTCGACCGTCGGGGCGTCCTCTGCGCCGGCCGGCCCCGGGTGGAGCGGCTCCAGCGCACTGGCCGGTGCGGGTCCCACGACGGTGCGCGCCGCCGTCCGGGCCGACGTCCCGGCCGTGAGCCTGTCCGTCCGGGAGATGCAGGTGCTCACCGGCATGAGCCAGGGCAAGTCCAACGCCCAGATCGGCCGCGAGCTCTACCTGTCCGAGGACACCATCAAGACCCACGCCCGCCGGCTGTTCCGCAAGCTCGGCGCCAAGGACCGTGCCGAGGCCGTGGCCAGCGGCTTCCGCCGGGGGATGATGAGCTGATCAGCCCTCGCGGGTGTGGCGGCCCTTCGGCGGGCTGTCACCGGGCTCGTCGGCCTCGGCCTTCGCGGCCTGTCCGTCGGCGTAGCCGCTGGCGTAGTCCCAGCTGACGTAGTCGTCGGGGTCGGGGTCGAAGGGCGGCTCGTGCCGACCGGTCTGGCCCTCGTCGAGGAGCTGGCGCAGGTTGGCCTGCATCAGGGCCCAGTCGACGTGGTGCTCCTCGTCGCAGTCCGGGCAGTCCACGACGATGCCCTTGACCCCGGTGGGCTCCAGCAGGGCACGGAAGACCTCCAGCTCGGCGAGGTCGTCGAGCACCCCGGCGCGCTCCTCCATCGTCAGTGGGGGAGGCGGTGGCTGGTCGGCCGTGTCGTCGGTCCCGAACGCGTCGTCCCACGAGGTCACCGGCCC